>CAIYFF010000469.1 GCA_903925435.1 uncultured Planctomycetota bacterium
CACTCCGAGCTCGCGCTCGAGGTGCTCGCGTTCGCCATAAAGCGACACGAGTTGGGCCTCGACGCTGCCCATGTCCTGGTTGCCGTAATGCGTCATAGTCCGTTCTTCTTGGTTGCCGGTGCACGACTGGCGCCTCGCGTCCTCGACACGATCGCGACGCCATGCGCCCCGGAGCCCGTCAATCGACGCAAGAACAGCGAAGCTGCAGGGATAAAGCGGGCATGCGCACTCAGGCTGTGACGGCGTTCCCCGGATGCAGGAATCTCTGCGCAAACGGCGAATGCGCATGGGGAAATCCCTCCTCGGATCTTGCGCAACCGGATCGAGCCTCACATTCGCGTCGCTGCGATGCGCGCAGTGCGCAGCCAATCGATCGACCAGGGAACGTTGTCCTGTGCCTCAGGTTCGCATACGTCGCATTCCGAAGGCGACGTCCCAACAAGGACCTGAAATGAACCGCGAACACATCCTGACCACGCTGACCAGCCCTGAGTTGTGCGACTCGATCGCCACCGCAGTCCGTGAGTGGCCGGGAGCCACCCAACCGATCGTCGACCGCTGCGTCGACCAGGTGCGCGACGAGCAGCAAACGTTCGCGGCAGCGATCCGCGAGATCGATGACGACGGTGAGATCGCAACAGTGCTCGCGATCAACTACATCGAGTTGAAGAGCCGGTGGATCGCCCTCAACACCAAGATCAACTACCAGACCTTCCGCACCGGCCAGTGCGAGACGGTCGACGCGCTGTGCGCCAGCGCCACAAGCCTGCTGCTGCAGCAGATCGAATCGCTGATCGACCACGCGGACATCGAGAAGATCACCGCCTTCCTCGCGCAGCCGGTTTCGCCAAAGGCCTGACGGGCGGCGGGCCGGGCGCACTAAACCGCAGCCCGCGGCGGGCCGCATTCGCTGGGCGGCCAGGCGTAAACTCGCCCACGGCACGGAGAAACGGACCGGCCCAAAGGAGCGCGGCGACAAAGGCCAGCGGCCGCAGCCGACGGCCGCGACCCGGTCCTGGCGCGATGCGCCGACGGCACGGAACGGAGGGAAGTCTGGCGGCGGGCCCTGGCCGCCCTTGACCGTCCGGGGGGAGGTTCGCACAATCCTCCGCCCCTTTCCCGCAGCCCTCCCTCCAACCAACCCGCCCCGATGTCCCGACCGCTGGCCGTCGTATGCCTTGCCGCAGGCCTCGGCAAGCGCACGAAGGTGAGCATTCCCAAGGTGTTGCTGCCCCTCTGCGGGCGCACCCTGCTGGGATGCTCGCTCGACGCCACCGATGCGTTGCGACCGCAGCACACGATCGTCGTCGTGCATCACCAGAAGGAGCTCGTCGAGAAGGAAGTCTCGTCGCGCAAGGGCATCGTCTGCGTCGACCAGGGCAAGCCGATGGGCACTGGCCACGCGGTCAAGATGGCGATGCAAGCGCTCAGCGACTTCGATGGCGATGTGCTCGTCACCTACGGCGACTGCCCGCTGATCACGACGGAGACGCTGCAGATGCTGCGCGAATCGATGGAAGACTCGGTCTGCGCGGTGCTGACGACGTTCCAAGACGATCCGACCGGGCTCGGCCGCATCCTTCGCGACGAGGATGACAACTTCGTCGGCATTCGCGAACACCGCGACTGCACCGAGGAAGAGTCGCTGATCGACGAGGTCAACACGGGCTTCTACTGCTTCGACAGCAGCGCGCTGCGCCGCGCGCTCCTGAAGCTCAAGCCCGACAACGCGCAAGGCGAGTACTACCTCACGGACGTCATCGCGCAGTTCGCGGATCAAGACCTCAACCCGGTCACCTTCACGCTGGAAGACGGCTACGAGACGATCGGCGTCAACTCGCTGGTGGAACTCGGCATCGCGCGCGCGCGCATGCAAGAACGCATCCTGATGCGCCACCTGTCCAACGGCGTGATGATCACGGATCCCGCGACGACGCACATCGACCACGATGTCGAGATCGGCCCGGAGACCAAGATCCTGCCGTTCACGGTGATCGGCTCCGGCTGCAAAGTCGGGCGCGGCTGCGAAGTCGGCCCGTTCGCGCATCTGCGCGCCGGCACCGTGCTCGAAGATGGCGCGGAGATCGGCAACTTCGTCGAGGCCAAGAAGACGCGCGTCGGCGCAGGCAGCAAGGCCAAGCACCTCACCTACCTCGGTGACGCGGTGATTGGCAAGAACGCCAACATCGGCGCTGGGACGATCACCGCCAACTACGACGGCGCGCGCAAGCACGAGACGAAGATCGGCGACGGCTGCTTCGTCGGCAGCGGCACGGTGATCGTCGCGCCAAGCCAACTCGGCGCGCGCTCGATGACCGGCGCCGGCGCGATCGTGAAGCGCGACAGCGTGATCGGCGACGAAGAAGTTTGGGTCGGCATCCCCGCGAAGCTGCTGAAGCGCCGCGATCCGTCGACGATCAAGAAGGAGTCCCGATGAGCGCTCGTGGCGAACGTCTTCGCGTGTTCACCGGCACGGCCCACCCCAAGCTCGCGCAGGACATCTGCGCGCACATGGGCGTCCCGCTCGGCGCGGCTTCGCTGCAGCGCTTCCCGGACGGCGAGATCAACCTCAAGGTCGAGTGCGATGTGCGCGGCGCCGACGTGTTCGTCGTGCAGCCCACCTGCCCGCCGGTCCACGAGAACCTGTTCGAGCTGCTGAGCTTCGCCGACTGCCTGCGTCGCGCGTCCGCCGACCGCATCACCGCGGTGATCCCGTACTACGGCTACGCGCGCAAGGACCGCAAGGACGAGGGCCGCGTGCCGATCAACGCGAAGCTCGTCGCCAACCTGCTGGTCGCTGCGGGCTACAACCGCGTCGTCGCAATCGACCTCCACGCGGCGCAGATCCAGGGCTTCTTCGACATCCCTGTCGACCACCTCTACGCGCGCCCGGTCATCATCGACCGCGTGCGCCAACTCGGCGCCGAGAGCCCGATGGTCGTCTCGCCCGATGTCGGCGGCGTCAAACTCGCGCGCGCCTACGCCAAGGACCTCGAGTGCGACCTCGCGATCATCGACAAGCGTCGCATCAGCGGCGACACGACGGTGATCGAGCACATCATCGGCGACGTGAAGGGCCGCGACGTCCTGCTCGTCGACGACATGGTCAGCACCGGCGGCTCGATCGTCGACGCAGCCCGCATCGTGAAGCAGAAGGGCGCCAACTCGGTGTTCATCATCGCCACGCACGCGGTGCTCGCCGGCAAGGCGGTCGAACGCCTCAACGCCGCCGACGTCGAGAAGATCCTGTTCGCAGACACCATTCCGCTCCCGGACTCGAAGATCGCCCGGCTGGAGACGGTTTCGATCGCGCAACTGCTTGCGCGGGCCATCGACCGCATCCACCGCAGCGAGAGCGTCAGCAAGCTGTTCGAGCCCGAGAGCTGAGACACGACCCTCCCAGAAACGAATTCCAACACGAGGAACGAAGATGCAAGTAGCACGAATGAAGGCCGAGACCCGCACTGCCATCGGCCGCAACCAACTGCGCGCGCTGCGCGCCAAGGGCTGGACCCCCGCCGTCGTCTACGGCGAGAAGAAGGACCCGCTGTCGATCAGCATCTCCGAGTGGGAGCTGGAGCAGCACATCAAGAAGCACCACAAGGTGTTCCGTCTGGAGATCGACGGCAAGGCGCAGGACGCCATGCTGCAGGACATCCAGTTCGATGTGATCACGGACCACCCGGTTCACTGTGACTTCATCCGCGTCGACCTGACCAAGCCGATCGAGGTCGAGGTCGAGGTCGCGTTTGCTGGCTACGCGGTCGGCATCGGCCGTGGCGGCACGCTGGTCAAGGATCACGCGCTCATCAAGGTCCGCTGCGTCCCGACGGCGATTCCTGAGTCGCTCGAAGTTACGGTCGACTCGCTCGACCTCGACATGTCGATCTGCGCTCGCGAAGTCGCGCTGCCTGCCGGCGTCGAACTCGTCAGCGATGGCGACCTCGTCGTGTGCCACGTTGCGAAGCTGACGGGCCCGGCAGCCGAAGCTGCTCCGGCAGCCGACGCGGCTGCGGCGGCTCCGGCGGCGGACGCCAAGAAGCCCGAAGAGAAGAAGGCAGACGCCAAGAAGAAGTGATGCCTCGCGCTTCCGCGCCCTGCGCGTGGAGGCACGATGCCACCGGATTCTGCGACGCGGCCGCTTATGCGGCCGCGTGGCTTTTGGCCCATTCCACTCCTCGCCAGCGGCCACTCGCCGCAATCCGTTTTTCCGCTGCCGATCCCATTCGGGGTCGAGGTCGGCCAGGAGAACGGACATGGAGACGAATGCAGTGGTTCATCGCCTGCGCGCCAACTCGCGCAGCATCGTGCAACGACGCGTCACGCATGCGTGGGTCTTCGCAGCTGTTGCTGCGCTGCTCACTTCGTGCGGCGGCGGAGGCGGCGCACTCAACACGAGCGGTAGTGGATCTGGTGGATCCGGCGGTTCTGGTGGATCAGGCGGCTCTGGCGGCACTGGTGGCTCTGGTGGTTCGAGCAGCGTCAGCGGCGTAGGCCCTTCGTCGATCCCGCTCGACACGTCGATCCCAAGCACCGCGAAGTATGTGGCCACCTCCGGCAGCGACCAGAATGCTGGCACTGCAGCGCAGCCGTGGCGCACCATGAGCTACGCGATCTCGCGATTGAGCGCTGGCGACACGCTGCTCGTGCGCGGCGGCACCTACCTCGAGAGCGAAGTGCGCATCGCGGTGAGCGGCACGACCAACGCCAACATCGTGGTCCGCAGCCATCCGGGCGAGACCGCAATCCTCGACGCAGGCTTTGCGCAGTTCCGCGCCGCGGGCAACCAAGACTGGAGCCTGCACGACCAAGCCCGCTCGATCTGGCGATCCACCGCGACCTTCGCAGGCGTCGGGCAGGCGTTTGGCTACTTCGGCGACGCCGACGGCGGCTGGCGACTCGTTCCATACCAGAGCTACGCAGACCTCGCGGCCGACACCGAGGACTACCGCGCGTCGTCGTCGTACTACTGCGGCCCGGGCGTGTTCTGGAACAACTCAGACCAACGCATCTACATCCGCACGAAGCGCAGCCGAGACCAAGCGAGGTTTGGACTCTCCGTGCCGACCAACCTCGATCCGCGCGCGACACCGATGTTCGTGTTCTCGCAGCGCTCCGTGCTCGACGTCGTGTCCACGGCGCGCAACCTCCGCATCGAGGGCATGGAGCTACGTCATGGCGAACGCATCGCGGACCTGCCAAACGGCAGCTACGGGCTCACCTTCCGCAACTGCACGATGCGACCTGGCCAGTATGGCTTCGTCGTCCGCGGCGGCCATCGCAACCTGCTGTGCGAGGCGGTCACGTTTCGCGCTGGCTTCCCGACATGGATGCCGCGCAGCGACGTGAAGGCCAACAATGCCGTCGCATCCGTGATGCAGGATGCGGCCTTCGAGTTCCAAGGCGCCGTCGACTCCGTGGAGATCGGCCATTGCAGCTTCCTCGGACACTTCGATGGCATCGACACCTACGGCACGCCGACGAACTTCCGCGTGCACCACTGCGACTTCGACGGGATCCGCGACGACGCGTTTGAGATCGCGACCGCGGGCCATCACGTTCGCTTCGACCACAACCTCGTGCGGCGCACGACGCAAGGCGTGTCATGGAACGGCTCGACCGCGCCATCGCTCGCCAACGCAGGCACGAAGTGGATCGACCACAACGTGATCGACACCAGCACCGAGCAGTTCTACGGCCGCGGTGACCCACTCGCGCAGTCCTACGCGTACTGGCAAGGCCCGGACAACGACGGCATGGCGACGGGCCCAGCGTTCTCGCTGCACGACACGGGATCGCTCAACGCGCCTGACCCTTGGAAGGTGTATCGCAACACGTTCGTCGGCAGCGTCGACGTCGACGGCGAAGGACTCGGCGTCGCGTATGGGTTCTCTGGGGCCAATGCGACGTGCCCGCACGAAGTGTTCAACAACGTGTTCGTGATGCACGGCGATCAATGGATCCTGCGCCGCGCGCGAACCGCGGATGGATCGCAAGCCTTCGATGGCAACCTCTACCATCGCACCGGCGCCCAGTCGTCGACGCCGTTGCTCGCGGACTTCACGGGCTCCAACACGCGCGACTTCACGAGCCTGTATGGATTCCTCACGTCGTCGCTGTGGACGCAGTCGCGCACGCACTACTCCGTCGGCTGGGAAGCATCGGGCGTGGAAGGCGACCCGCAGTTGGGCACGTCGTATCAACCTGCAGCCAACGGTCTCGCTGCGACCGGCGCGATCAACCTCACGTCGAAGGGATGGCCGGACGCCGGAGCAGAGCCTCATCGCGGCGCCGTCGCGCCGCAGTGAGAAGTCTTCAGCGCGAGCGTGAAGGCTTGGCGGTCCGGCTCACCGACGACTTGCGCGCGGCAGCGGAGGCGCCAGCAGGCTGCGCAAACTCCGCTTCCTTCGCCGCTCGTTCGCGCACGCGCGCGCACATCAACTCGCACAGCGCTGCGGTGCGATCGTCAGCGAGCGAGTAGAGCATGCTCGTGCCATCGCGCGTGCGGCGAACCCATCCAGCCGCATACAACACCGCGAGGTGCTTGCTCACGTTGGCGATCGAGGAGCCCACCTCGTCGGCGAGATGACCAACGGCCTTCTCGCCCTCGAACAACGCGTTGAGCACGGAAAGGCGCACTGGATCGGACAGCGCTTTGAACTGCTCAGCCACGCGCGCAAGGAACGCAGGGGGCATCGCTTCGTCGCGCGGGCTCATCGTTCGGCTCCTAGTTCGACAGGCAAATCCGCTCGCTCCGCCCATTGCGTGAACGAGCCGTTGCACCACTTCACCCTATCGCGTCCGAGCAAGAACCGGAGCACGAAGGCCTGCTGTGCTGCCTGATGCCCCGTGCGACACATCAACACGGCCGCTGCATCGCGCTCCGCGCCAAGCGACGAGAACGCAGCTTCGAGCGCAGCTCGCGGCAGCAGGCTCCCGTGCACATCGAAGTCGCTCGCGATCGGACGATTCTTGGCTCCGGGCACGTGGCCTCGGCGCGCCTCCTGGCCCTGATCCCCTGCAAACTGCACTGCAGGGCGCGAGTCGATGACGACGCCACGGCGCTCGTTGACGAAGGCTGCCAGCTCCTCGATCGACATCGTGAAGTCATCCGCGCCAGCAACCACGGCGTGCGCAACCGGCGCGATCCCGGGGGTCTCTGCGTCGAGCGGCAGGCCCTTGCCCGCCCACGCCCGCACGCCGCCCTCGACGATCGCGACGGCGCGATGCCCCGTGCGCACGAACGCGAGAGCAGCAAGCGATGCGTCATGCATGCGGTCCGCAAGGATCGCAACCGGAGTGTCCAACGCGATGCCTGCATCGCCAAATCGCTTGGCGAGCTCATCGGCGGGCAACAGCAGCAGGTCGCGGTCACCATGGCGTTCGCGCAACGACGACAACTCGATCGAAACCGAGCGTGTCGCATGCAGCGACGCATAGGCAGCGCCGCTGCGCACGTCGACGAGGGCCACATCCTTGCGCGATGCTGCCCATGCCGCCGACACGATGGATGGAGCCGTCAGCGAGACCGGATCGGTCGCCCATTCGCTCGTTGCGATCGTCGAGTTCGGCTTGCTGATCAACGCCTCGCGCGCCAGTTCCACGAACGCTCGCCGTTGCGAAGCAGTCGCTTCGTCGAGGTCCGCGGCGAGCGTCGGCGGCGTGAACACTGCGCGCTGCATCGCGTCGAGCCCGCCATCGAGCACGCGCACATTGCCACGACCTTGGCGGCGCAACTCGACCCATGCCTGCGCCGGATGCGCAGGCCCGTTGCTGCACACGACGACGAGATCGGGATCGGACGCGAAGATGCGTGCGCCTTCTTGGCCGACGAGTTGCGGCACCGACATCGACACCGCATCGCGCAGATGGAACTGCTCAAACTCCGCGCGCGGACGCACGTCGACGATCGCGATGCGCTCGCGACCCGCGAGCATTCGCTTCGCGAGCTCGATGCCATCGACATGGTCTGCGCCGGTCTCGATGTCCATCCAATACGAAGGCGCCCGCGATGTCGCAGTTGCCGTCGGCTCGCCATCAGCGCCCCGAATCCACAACACGGCGCCCACTGCGGCAGCCATCGCAAACAGGGCCGCGCCCTGCATGACCGCGTCTTTGTTGCTCATCGTGCATCGCTCCCTTTGGGCGCTTCGCCGATCTCCGGGACGTTGCGCATGTGCGCTTCGACCTTGTGCGCCATCACGAATGCGAGCAACGCCACGACGAGCAACCCGATCGCGCCCGTCATCGGCTCGACCCCGATCGCATCCGAGATGCTGCACGTTCCGAGCGCGCCGATGCCTTGCACGCCTTCGAAGATCGGCGCGATCCATGCGAACGCGAGGCTGCCCGCCATCGCCCCAGCCAAGAACACGAGCGCATCGAGCTTGCCGCTGCCGAGTCCCGCCATCGCAGTGCCCGGGCACCAACCGCCGACGACGAACCCAATGCCGAAGACCGTGCCGCCGATCGCTTGCGCCGCGATCTGCGTGTCCGGCACGTAGAGCTGCGACGTGTCGACCAGGCCGAACAACGCAAGCGCCTGCAGGCCGACGCCTGCGACCGCCATCGCGGAGAACATCACCTTCAGCACAGCCCAATCGCGAAAGTAGAAGATTGCAGTCAGCTTCCGGCTGCTGCCAAAGCCCGCGCGTTCGAGCCAGAAACCAAACAGCAGGCCGAGCACGAGCGCCGCTGCGAGCGCAGCGGGAGTGCCGAGTTGATCGAGAGCGAATAGGTTCATCGCCAGAGCCTCCTCACGAAGGGCGCAACTGCGAACGCCGCCGCGAAGGTCGCGCCGACGAAGACGAAACTGCCCGCCTGCAACAACGCGCCACCCGACAACGCGAGGCCAGACGTGCAACCGAGCGACAGGCGCGCACCGATGCCGACCAGCGCTCCGCCGAGCAGCGCTGCGATCACACGAGATTGCGCGGACGCGCGCGGGCCGCGTTCGACGACGATGCCTGCGCGGCCAGCAGCGAGCGACGACAGGAAGCCGCCGAACAACGAGCCGACCAACATCGCGACGAGGTAGTGGCGAAGCGGATTGCCATCTTCGAACCACGGCCCCATCACCGGATTGGCCTCCACGGACTCAGGCGCAGCAGCATGCATGGACACAGCGGCGATGCGCGCGATGGCGCCCGACGCCCCCAGCCCCGTGCCGAGCACGACATAGCTGAGCAGCAGCGTGAGCCCGAGGCCCGCGCCCGCGAGATACGGGTTCCAGAACGGCTTTGCGTTGGCGTTCATGTGCTTGTTCCTCAGCAGCCTGCGCTGCGCTTCTTGGTCTTCTTCTGCGCGGCCGGAGACTGCGCTTCGGTCGAGGGCACGGCAGGAACCGCCTGCGTCGCGGGCTGGTCCTGCGAAGCCCCGTGATCGCCGCCAAACTGCGTTGCCGCGAAGAACGACTGCAGGCCACCGAGCAACGCGCGAATCGCACGGTTTGGCTCCTGCGCGAGCAGTGCGCCAGCTGCGGCAAACGCTGTCGTGCCATCGCGATCCACGAGCACGACGCGCGCCGTTGCCGGCAACCCGCGAACGTGCGCCGCAAGCTGCGCGAGCGCCACGTTGGAGCTGCCCGGGATGTTCCACTCCGCAAACTGCGCCGCGGGCCTGATGTCGATCACGGCATACGCGTCCGGCTGCGTCGCGAGCACGCGCGCCAGCAGCGCGCTATCGACCGGCTCCGGCAACGAGATCGCACCCACTTGCGTTGCCGCAATCTCGTGCGCAGCAGAGCGAACCTCCGTCGCCTTGTTGCCGATCACCGGGAAGCCCGCCTCGATCCATGCATCGAGCCCGCCATCGAGCGAACCGACGTCGGCAAAGCCAAGTCGCTCTGCGAGTCCGACAGCCATGCTCGAGCGATAGGCCGAGTTGCAGACCATCAACACTGGCTGCGACATGTCGAGCATGCGGCGGAAGCGATCGCTCTCCGTCACCGGGATGTTGCCGATCTCACCGAGCCGCAGATCCGAGTACTCATCTGCAGAGCGCACGTCGATGACGAGCGACTCCGTTCCCCGTTCCATCGCATCGTGCAACTCGCGCGGCGTGACGAGCTTGCTCGCGCGCACTTCGCCGCCGCCTTGCTGCCATGCAGCGATGCCACCCTTGAGGTAGCCAGCAAGCAGGTCGTAGCCGATGCGGCGCAAACGGAACGCGCCCTCGCGCACGCCATCCTCGGTGTCGCTGATGAGCACGAGTGGCGCGTCGACTGGAACCACGATGCCCATCCACGTGTCGAGACGTCCGCGCAACGCGATGTTGACGCTGCCGGAGATGTGGCCCTTTGCGTACGCCTGCTGATCGCGCACGTCGATGACCCATCCGCCCTTCTCCAGCGCTGCGCGCACCTGCGCCCCATCGAGCGCCTGCGGCAGATCCGCCGCGCGCGCGACGATGGGCGGCCCCTCGCGGTTCATCGCGACGTTCATCGCAAAGTACTGCGGCGCCACTGGCTGATGCGAGAGCACGTTGCTGACGAACATCGAACGGCTCTTCATGCGCAAGAACGCGTTGCTCGCCTTCTCTGCGCCGATCGTCGACGTCGTCTCCGGGCTCAAGTGCGCGCCACAGAGCGAGCCAGCTCCGTGCGCGGGCAACACGACGACGGAATCCGGCAACGACTTGAGACGCTGGATGCTGTCGAACGACTGCGATGCGAGCGAGGCCGGTGGCTTGTCGAGCAGATCAGGGCGACCGATGCTGCCGACGAACAGCGTGTCGCCGGTGAATGCGTAGGACGGCTCGGCTTGCCCAGGCAGCGCCAACAAGAACGTGCTCGCATCCGGCGTGTGGCCCGGTGTCGCCCAATGCATCAGCGTCGCGCCACCGATCGCGACCGACTCCCCGTCCTGCAGCGCGCGATGCGGAAATGCAGCGCCCGCCAGCTTGCTGATCACGACCTGCGCGCCCGTCTGCGCCGCCAGTTCGAGATGCCCCGCGACGAAGTCCGCGTGCGGATGCGTCAGCAGGACGAGGCGGATCTTGGCCCCCATCTTGTCCGCATCGATCATGTAGTGACCGACGTCGCGCTGCGGGTCGATCACTGCGGCCTCGCCGCCGACCACGACGAGGTAGCTCAGGTGCGACAGGCAACCGAGTTGGTATTGCCGGACCACCACGCCGTCGCGGTTGGTCTCGTAGCTGACTTGTGGCGTGGACGCGGCATCCGTGTGCGTCGCACGCTCTGCATCTTGGGGGGCTGAGGCAACGGCTGCGCCAGCGAGGAACAACGACACGAGGCTTCGGTTCATCTTCTACTACTTGGTTGAATAGTCACCTATCGACGATCCGCGAACGAAATGCAAGCCTGCCACCGCCCGAGTTCTGGGCCATGCAGCAAAGAGCCCCTGCCGTCGGGGATTCGGCCGCACGAATGCGCCGCAGCCATCAAGTCCGACTGCGCTACTGCCGATCCTCACCCGAGCCGGATGAGCCTCGTCGTCGCAGTTGCCCCCGGGATCGACCGGTTTCCCCTCCTGGATCGCCTGCTGCGCGAACTGCACAGCCGTGGCCATCGCACGGAGGCGCTGTGCTTCGACGCCGCCGAACGAGAGTTTTGGCGCACGCAGGGTCACGCGTGCTCGCTGACCCAGCCGCAACGCTTCGACCCAGCCGATGCGCGGCTCGCGCGGATCCCGTTCGCGGAGTTTGCCGAGTTCGAACTGAGCCGAGTTGGACAACGAAAGACGCGGCGCGCGCTGCGCAGCGCCGAGTCGCGCCTTCGCCGCATCGCGGCCGCGATCTACGACCGGTTCGACCGCGATCGCCCCGATCTTCTGCTGCTGCACCAGCGTCGCACCGGCGCCCATCTGCTCGCGCAGTTCGCCGCGCGCGAAGCTGGCATCCGCGTGCAGTGGAGCGGGGACGGCCTGCTGCCCGGCACGATCCAAATCGACTCGATCGGCATCGACGGCGACTCACCGATTGCGCGCCGCTCCGCGTGGGACTACCGCAATGCGAACGTCGATGAAGCGCTGCTGCGCGCCGCGCTCGCAAGCGCTGCAGGCAAGAGCCAGCCACTTCCACTGCCGCTGCGCGCGCCGCGACCGGTCGCCCTGCGAGCGCGCGTTGCCGCCGCTTGGCGGGGCCGCGGCGAAGGCACCGGCATCGGCTTCTTCGA
>CAIYFF010000470.1 GCA_903925435.1 uncultured Planctomycetota bacterium
AGGGCGCAATGGCGCCGAAGTGGTTCTTCCTCGTGATCGCGGGCGCGGTCGCGCTGGTGGCCCTCTACATCAAGGCCGTGCTGCCGAAGCTCGACGCCGCGATCAAGCGCTACGGCGCCTGATCGCGCGCTGCGTGCCCCGGGCCGCGTGCGCCACGATGCGCACTGCGGCCCGAGGGGGCTGCGCAATCCGGCGGAACGACGCCGCGCCCGGACGCTGGCAGCATCCGGGGCATGACCTGTAGCGGACTTCATGCCCTCGTCGAGCGCCTCGAAGCGCTCGCTCTCACGCAGATCACGACGCGCACCGTCCTGGAGCGCATGCAAGGCACGGCGATCGACGACGCAGAGATCGCGCGTTACGTCGAAGAGCGCAGCGACCACTACGCGCGCCATCTTGTGCACCGCAGCGCGAAGTTCGACGTCGCGGTGCTCACGTGGATGCCCGGCCAGATGACGCCGATCCACAACCACGCCGGCAACCTCGGGTGGGTGCAGCTCGTGAAGGGCCGCATCGTCGAGGACCGCTTCATGCTCGTTCCGTCGTGCATGCCGACCGAACTCGACCTCGCGCCCGACGTGCCGGCGCCGCAGCGCGGCATCGAACTGCGCGAGATGGGGCGCACGATCGTCGCGCAACGCGGCGCGATCGCGACCGTCGATCGCTTGCGCGCGATCCATCGCATCGGCAACCCGCTCGACGTGGCTGCCGGCGAGACCGCGGTCACGCTGCACGTCTACAGCAAGCCGCACGACGTGTGCCTCGTGTTCGACAAGGATGCGCGGACGTGCTCGCGGCGCGAGATGCGGTTCGACAACGTCGAGGCGATGGGGGCCGCGCACTGAAGCGCGCGACTCCCCGCGAACTCACGCCTTCCGCTTCTTCTGCTGCGCCGGCTCGAGCGGGTCGCGGCCGAGTCGTTCCTTCAGCGCGTTGCGCAGGATCCACTCGATCTGGCCGTTGATGCTGCGCAGGTCCTGTTCGGCCCAGCGCCGCAGATCGTCGAGCAGCGGCGGCGGGATGCGCAGCAAGAAGCCTTTCTTCTCGTCGGCCACGATCGTCCCGATCAGCCGTAGAGCGTGCCGGCGTTGACGACGGGTTGCGTGCCGCGATCGCCGCAGAGCACGACCAGCAGGTTGCTGACCATCTGCGCCTTGCGCTCGGTGTCGAGCTCCACGACGCCGTCGTGCTGCAGGCGGTCGAGCGCCATCTTCACCATGGAGACTGCGCCTTCGACGATGCGCGCGCGCGCGTCGAGCACGGCCTCGGCTTGCTGGCGTTGCAGCATCGCGCCGGCGATCTCGGGCGCGTAGGCGAGGTGCGACAGGCGCGCTTCGAGCACTTCGATGCCAGCCATCTGCAGGCGCTGTTCGAGCTCGCGCTTGAGTTCTTCGTGGATCGCGTCGCCGCTGCCGCGCAGCGAGGTCGCTTCGTCGTGCGGCGCGTCGTAGGGGTGCGACGACGCGAGGTGGCGCAACGCCGACTCGGTTTGCACCTCGACATAGGACTCAAAGTTCTCGACGTCGAACGCGGCTTGCGCGGTGTCGCGCACGCGCCACACAACGACGGCGCCGATCTCGATCGGGTTGCCGCGCAGGTCGTTCACCTTCAGCTTGTCGCTGTTGAAGTTGTGCGCGCGCAGGCTCACTGGCTTGCGCACGGAGAACGGGTTGACCCAGAAGAACCCGTGCTGCTTCAGCGTGCCCTTGTAGTTGCCGAACAGCACGACGACCTTGGACTGGTTGGGGTTGACCAGCGTGAGCCCGATGAAGACGAGCACGGCGAACGGGATGCCGACCAGCGTGAACACCAACACGATGCCGAGCAGCAGCATCGGGATGCCAGGGAGTGGGGATGGGTAGTCGAACTCGCGTGAGGCTTTCTGCATGGCAACTCCTGTGGGATAGCGGAGTGATATCACTCCGGTATCGCAACGTGGACGGTCGCGCTGCGAATCCGTCGCGGAACTTTGCCGTCAGTCCTCGCCGACGTCGGACTCGCCGCTGCCACCGCCGAGCGGCAGCGACGCGAGGAACCGCCTGCCGTATGCCTTGGTGCGCAGTCGCGGGTCCAGCACGACGACCTTGCCATGGTCCTGCTGGCTGCGAATCAGGCGGCCGAAGCCTTGGCGGAACTTGAGGATCGCCTCGGGCAAGGACCAGTCGCGGAACGAGTCGCCGCCGCGTTGCTCCAGGGCCTTCATGCGCGCCTTCGTCAGCGGATGGCTCGGGTTCTGGAACGGCAACCGCGTCACGACGACGAGGGTCAGGGCTTCGCCGGGCACGTCGATGCCTTCCCACAGCGAGTCGGTCCCGATCAGCACCGACCGGGGCTCTGCGCGCTTCCGTTCGAGCAGACGGTTCATCTGCGCTTCGCCTTGCACGAGCAGCGGGATCCCGGCTTCGCGCAGGTCGGGCCCGAGCTCTGCCGCGAGGTGCCGCACGAAGTCCCACGACGTGCACAGGATCAGCGCGTGGCCGTCGTTGTCGATCACGTGCTGTCGCGTGCGGTCCGCGACCGTCTGCTTGTAGAGCTGCGGCGACGCGCTCGGATCGGGCATCGCCTCCTCGAGCACGAGCTCCACCTTCTCGTCGTAGTCGAACGGCGAGCCGAGGCGCAGCGTGTCGACGCGATCGCCGTCCATGCCGAGCTGGCCGCGCACGTAGGAGAACTGCGCATCGTCGACGGGGCCGAGCGTCGCGGAGGTCAGCACGCACGTCGGGCCCTTCTCGAACAGGTGCTGTCGCAGCGTGGCGCTGACGTCGAGCGGTGCGCCGCACAACGATGCGCCGTGCTTGCCTGGCTCGATCCAGCGCACGAGTGGCGAGTTGGGCATCGCGTTGGGATCGGACAACGACGTCAGCACTGCGCCGAGGGCGACCAGCCCGTTGGCGCGAGCCTGCAGCTCCATGCGCGCATCGACGCCTTCGACGCGCGATGCGCACAAGCCGAGTTCGGCAGCGAGCGAGCGCAGC
>CAIYFF010000471.1 GCA_903925435.1 uncultured Planctomycetota bacterium
GACGTTCGTCGATCGTTCCATCCACATAGCGCCACTGCGTGCTCTCGACGCGATCACTCGAGGTTGCCAACGAATCGGTCGGCACGCCCTCGATGCGCTCGAATGCCGCAGGTGCTTGGGGCCCACCTTGGTCGATCGTGATGCGCCGGCTCGCAGGGATCGCGGCGATCTCCACAAACACGAACCCGTCGCGCGTGCGCAGCGGCAACTCGCGAACGGACAGCGCAGTGCCTGTGCGCAGCGAGATTCCCTTCTCCAGCGCGGCCGCCGGCAGCGCTACGCCGAAGCGGACCGGCGCGTCGACCGGGGAGAGCGTGAACAGGGTTTGGCAGAGGATGGCGAACATGCACGCAGCAGTGCGCGCACGAGCCAGTTGGTTACGAGTTTTCCAATGCGCGCATCAACGGTCGCGCCAACCCGAGGCATCAAACGCAAAGCCCTCGTCGAGCCAGCGCCGAAAGCTCTCGTGGTATGGCGCAGTCAACGCGGCGCGCAGGTCGCTGCGAGGGATCCAGCGCACGTCGAGAACTTCGGCCGAGGCAACGGGCTCGCCGTCTGCCGCGCAACCAAAGAAGAACGACCGCCACACATAACGGCGCACGCCCTGATGCGCGCGCTCGCCCTCTTGCACGAACAAGAACTGGAACGGCGGCGTGACCAGCAACCCCGTTTCCTCGCGCAGTTCGCGACGCAGCGCCTCGCCGAGCATCTCGCCTGGCTCGACCTGTCCACCCGGCAGATCCCATGTGAGCTGCGTCGCGCCATCGATCACGCGCTCGTTCTGCACCATCAGGATCGCGCCATCGCGTTCGACGACGGCAAATGCGCCAACGAAGTCGCGATCGCGCAGATGCACTTCTCGAATGTCGTCGTTGCCCATACGCAGAGCCTACGAGTCCGCAGCGCGCGCAGGGAGCAACTCGTAGAGCCGGAGCAACTGGGCTGCGACCGCAGCCGGCGCAAACTGCGGCAAGTGCTCCTTGGCGCGATGCGCAATGGCAACGCCGCGTTCCGGCGACGCGCGCAGCGAACGCAGCGCGGAAGCAAGGCCCTCGGACCCGTGGCTCTCCGGCACGAGGATGCCGCTGCCCCACGGCCCCAATGCGTCGCACACGCCCGGCACGTCGAATCCAACCACCGGCACGCCCGCCGCAAACGCTTCGATCGCGACCAGCGGACACCCTTCGCGTCGGCTCGGCAGCACGAGTGCGTCATACGCCGCCATGCACGCGCGCGCATCGGCGCTCGCAGAGCGGAACGTGACGTTGCTCGGAGCGATGCGGACCAGCGACGACATGCGCGGGCCATCGCCATGCACATCGCCGCGCGCATCCGGCATCGCAGCGAGCGCCTGCAAGAACGCTTCCGTGCGCTTGATCGGAACGAGTCGGCCATAGGCTGCGACGACGAACGCATCGAGCGGCAACCCAAGGCGTCTGCGCGCCTCGGCACGCGGCAGGAAGTCCGGCAGCGGCACCGCGGGCGGCACGACGGCGATGCGATCCTCCTTCGCGACGCCAAGTTCGACGAGCTCGGCGCGACAACTCGGGCTGACCGCGACGAGCGCAGACGTGCTTTGCGCGAGGCGAGCCTCCAGCCGCAGCAAGGCCCACGACACCAGCGGCGAGAAGTAGTCGCGCAGCACGATGCCGTGGAACGTGTGCACCGTGCGCTGCACGCCGGCTGCCTTCGCAGCGCGTCGACCGACGAAGCCTGCGGCGCTCGTGTGCGTGTGCACGACGTCGGGCCGCACGTTCCGCATCGCATCGCACAGCACAAGCCGCGCGCGTCGATGCGCCCACGGCGATCGTCGATTGCCAAGGCCGTCGACGACGAAGAACCCTTCGCTGCTCGGACCAAGTTCGCGCGGATCGAGTTGCGGGATCCCGTGCGCGCGCAGATCGACCGCCGTCTCGCTCGACAGACACGTGCCAACCGCGAGCACCGTGCGCGCTCCCAGTTCGCGATGCGCATGCCACAGCGCGATCGCCTGCATGGTCGGCCCGCCCACATTGGGCCGCGTCAGCACGCGCATCACGCGCATCGCGCGTCCTCCGTGCGCAGCCAGATCTCGAACGCAGCGACGAGATAGAGCGCGCGCCCCAGATCGGCGCGCAGCGAACGATGCAGGTCGATGGCTCGATCGAGACCGGTCGCTCGCAGGTGCGCTCGTTGGCGCGTGCGTTGGTCGCGCAGCAGGTCCAGCATCGGCAACTCACCGCGGAACCAACGGTCGAGCGGCAGCGCAAAGCCACGCTTTCGCTGCGCGAACACCGCGTGTGGCAACTTCGCTGCATA
>CAIYFF010000472.1 GCA_903925435.1 uncultured Planctomycetota bacterium
ATGGCGACGGGGCGAGCAGTGCCCGAGAACCGGTCCCAGCAGCTGTTGATCGCTGCGCGCACGATCCCGAGGTCTTCGATCGACAGGCGAGAGAGCGGAATCTCAGGGCTCCGGCCTTGGATGCCGAGCGCGAGCGGAGTGACCGGCGCCGAGGAGCCCGCGTGCGCAACTGCCTCGAAGTGGAACCACTTTGCTGGCGTCAGCACGAAGCGGGCGCGCAGCGGAGCACCCAACGAGTGCGCGAGGCGCCTCGCGGCCTCGAGTTCGGCGATCTCCCCGTGCGACAGGTCGATCTCGATGTCTGCGACGGACAACCCATCCAAGGCCAGCGCGGCCTGCGCCGCATCACCGATACGGAACAGCCGCAGCGAAATGGGCGGCACGTTCGGACTGCTGCGCAACGCAGCAACCGCATCGCGCCAGTTGGCTGCGACGAGCGGCTCCACGCCTTCGAGGGTGATCGAGGACAGCCCCTTCGATTCCATCGTCAGGGCTCTGCGCGCTGCCGCAGACCATGGTGCGCCGGGCAGAGGGAGGCGGAACACGAGGCCCTGCAGCCCAGCGCCGCTTGGGTAGACCGCGAGAGCCCCGTAGTCCCGCACCATCGGCGCATCGGCAACGAAGCCGGACGCGCACGGCCAGACACAGGACTCACAGTGCGAAGCTGGCAGCCGTCCACCGGCGAGCGCGGAGCGCAACTTCGCGAACGCAGCGCCTTCGCGCACTTCTGCCACGGCGTGATCGACTAGCGAGCCCATCGGCGCACTGCCGTATTCGCACGCGCGGACCGATCCATCGGCCTCGATCACCGCGCCGACCCTGGGGGCAGGGCATGCGGTCCAGTCGGGCCCCGCCGCGATCGGATCGAGACCTATGCGCCGACGCGCCAACGCCAACGCGTCCGCAGCGATTGCGAAGTCAGCCGGATCTTGGGGTTGAGCAGACATGTCAGCGCGCTTGGTTCAGCCAGCCTCACGCAATCGACAGGAATGCCAGATCTGCGAGCAAGGCAGTATACGCGCATGATGCAGGCTCCTGCGATGCCAAGCAAAGCGCATGAACGTCAGTCGATTGCAAAGGACCGATGGCATCCTGGCAACCGAAGTCATCGACCCACGGAAGCAATCGCAGGGACGCTTTGCTGGGCCCGCGACGAGCCCGCAACTTCAGATGGAGTCCAAGAAGGGCTCGAACTCGGAGCCGCGAACTGCAGCGACGACAGCCGCGTAGTTGCTCAACAACTCCGCGTATGGCCGATCGACGACCTTCTTGATGCTCGCGGGATGCTCGAAGTCGTTGTCGATCCCCAGGAAGCTCGCCACCTCGCCCATGACACGCGCCGATGCGCCGAGTTTGGCGCCAGGTGCGACGCGCGCGCACGCAGCGATGAGGCGCTCATAGGAGATCTCCAGCACACGCAGGTCGCGAGTCATGTCGCGGAAGACCGCGGCCTCCGACTCGACCCACCGCGCGCATTGCAGGACGCGCTCGGGCTCCACTGCGACGGGCGCAGACGAGCCCCCTCCGCCGTAGTTGTGGTAGACGTTCCGCGCCTCGGCGACCGCCATCGACAACGCCTGATGCAGCACGTTGGTGCGAACGAGGTGAAGGATCGGCACGCCGTGGCGACCGCAGTACTCCAGGAGCAGCGGACGCAGATGCAGATCGTAGTGCACCGGCGTGACGAACCGCAGTTGGTTGTACTTCACGTCGAGGCCAAGGGCCTTGACCATGCCGGCCTTCGACGGATAGCTGCGCTTGCAGTCCTCGCGCAGGAAGACCAGGTAATCGTCGAGTAGCCCGATGCCGTCCTCGTAGTGCAGCGGCGGAATCTGCCGCGTCACCATCGTTCGCACGAAGTTGTGGTAGCAGTTCGGCAACGGATACGGATACAGCACCTCGCCGTGCACGATGGCTGCCGGATTGGTGCCGATCAGTTCGCGCAGGAAGTTCGTTCCGCTTCGTTGGCTTCCTACGAGCAGGAAGACGACGGACCCATCCACCTGATGGTTTGCGCTGGCTCGGATTGTCTGGGAGGTCATCTCGTCCTTCGGCGGTTGCATCGCCGCATGCTCGAAGGGGGCGGGTTCGAGCAAACCCAAGAGCAGAACTCTTGGGAGGGGCACGTCAGTATGCCACACGCTTGCGACATGGGACCACCTCTAGCACGGAATCATGGACGTGCGACCTGAGCAATGCGTTCGCCAAGCCGCTTGTTCCTACGAGGCCAGATGCGGCAACATCTTCGCGTGCGCATCTCTCTCGTCATTCCCACCTACAACGCAGGCACGTTGCTCGACGACGTGCTCGCTGGCATCGGCTCTCTGCAAGGAGTCACGTTCCACGAGAAGCTCGCGATCGACAGCGGATCTTCCGATGGCACCATCGACCGGCTCCTACGCGCCGGCTTCCGCGTCGACTCGATCGACAAGCGGACGTTTGACCACGGCAGCACGCGCGACCTCGGCATCAGCCGCACCACCGGCGATGTCATCGTGCTCATGGTCCAGGATGCGACGCCACAAGGCTCGGACTGGCTTCAGAAGATGGTCGCGCCGTTCGTGGACCCTCAGGTTGCCGGAGTGTGGTGCCGCCAGGTTCCGCGCGAAAAGTGCCAACCCGTGATGAAGCGGCGCATCCTCGGCTGGCCTGGCTTTGGCGATGGAGTGACGACGAAGAAGCTGGCTCCGGGCCAGAAGCTCGACGACCTCCCTCCGTTCGAGCAGTTGATGCTCAGCGCGTTCGACAACGTCGCATCGGCGATCCGCCGATCCGCGTGGCAGCAGTTCAAGCTCGGCCCGCGTCGTTTCGGCGAGGACGTTTGGTTCGGCAAACGCGTGATCGCATCGGGCCTTGCGCTCGCGCATCAGGGCGGCGCATGCGTGATGCACAGCCACGACCGGACCGCATGGTCCGAAGGCAAGCGCACATTCTGCGACCACCGCAACCTCGTCGGCCTCTTCGGGCTCGTCGGCATCCCGACGCGGGAAGCGCTGCAAGGCGCGCTGCTGCACGGAACGAAGGAGCACCTCGACTACGTGCGAAGCCTGAAGCTGCCGCAGCAAGAGGAAGCGGACGCGCTGCAGTGGACCGAGGAATACGTGAAGTGGCAGTGCTGGGGCCAGTTCCTCGGCGCCAAGGCAGGTTCGAATCCAAAGGGCCTGAAGGGGCTCTTCTACCGCTGGCTCGGCAAACGCCTCGAACGCGGCATCGGGTAGCATTCTGAGACGTTCTGCGGCAAACGAGCGCAACTGCGCCGTAAGCCACATGCGGCGTCGGCTCCCCCCTCATGCCGAAGATCCTGTGCATCTCGCCATACGTCCCCCATCCGGTGACGCATGGAGGCAGCATCCGCACGCGACTCCTGTTGGACGCGTTGCGCGGGCTGGGAGAACTGCATCTAGCGGCCCCCGTCTTGCGCGAACAGGACCGCGCGGACGCACAGTATCTGGCTCTGACCCTCGACCTGACTGCGCACGAACTCGAAGGGCGCGCGGACGGCAGCGCCGGCAAGTTGGGCAAGCTCTCGCGTTGGTTCCGCGGCGAGTCCGAGATGCTGGCGCGGCGGTGGACGCCTGCGGCTGTCGCCAAGGTATCGAGCCTGCTCGCCACCTATCGCTTCGACCTCGTCGTAGCAGATGGAGCGCACGCGTTGCCGCTCGTGCCACTGCGCACGCGCCCGCTGCTGTTCCACATGCACAACGTCGAGTCGGCGATCCTCGCTCGACCTCCAGCACAACCGCAATCGCTGCAAGCAGAATGGACTCGCCGCATCGAGGCGAGGCAGACGGCGCGGGTCGAGGCCCGCTACTTGAAGGCTGCAGCGATCAACGTCGCGGTCTCGGACTCCGATCGAGCGCTTGCGCTGTCGATCTGCAACGACGCGAACATCGTGACCGTTCCCAATGCCGTGGAGATCCACGCGCAGCCCATCGCAGCTCGACCTGCAGAGGGCCCATTGCAGTTGCTGTTCGTCGGCCGCCTCGACTATCCGCCAAACCTCGAGGCGGTGACCGAGTTGGTCGAACGGCACCTGCCCGCGTTGCGCGCAGCGTTCCCCGGCGTCCGCGTGCGCGTGGTCGGCGAGGACAGCAAGGGCAAGACGCAACGACTCCAGCGCGACGGCGTCGAGTTCTTGGGGCGAGTCTCTGACCTCGAGCCCCACTACGCGACGAGCCACGCGGCCTACATCCCGCTTCGCAGCGGCGGCGGCACTCGCCTCAAGATCCTCGAAGCGTTCTCACTCGGGCTGCCGGTCGCGAGCACCTCAATCGGAGCGGAGGGCCTGGCGGCGAAGGACCGCGTGCACTTCCGTCAGTTCGACACGCCAGAGCAAGGAGTCGTCGCATTGCGCGACCTGCTCGGCGAACAGCGCAGGTCCTACGTAGAACGCGCACGCGCGCTCGTCCAAGCGCACTACTCGCGCGATGCCGCGGTGTCCGCTCTACGCAAGTCGTGCGAGTTCGCGCTCAACTCGGCGCGTTCTGCGGCTCAGTGACCGCGCGCAGCACGCTCTGGACGGAACGGCGATAGAACCGCCGCGACGACTGACGCGCGACCACGGCCATGGGCAGTCGCGGCAGCGCGGCGAGGCTGGCAAGCACGCCATCGGCAACGGACAGCGACAGCATTCGCGCGCGCTTGCGGAGGTTCCAACCAAACCAGATGCCGTGCGTGAGCACGAGCAACGGGTCCGTGACGCCGCGCACGAAGAACAACTCGGTGTTGCGCCAGTTGAGACGCTCGAGCCGCGCGCGCGAGAACACCCTGCTCGACGTGCCTCGGTGCGCGTGATGGACCACGCTGCCGTGCGAGTAGAGACAACGCCATCCTCGTCGCCATGCCTGCCACGACAGGCTGACGTCTTCGACGTAGCACGGCTCGTAGAGGTCCTCGAAGCCGCCGATCGCGTCGTACTTGCGGCGATCGAACGCGCTACTGCCGCC
>CAIYFF010000473.1 GCA_903925435.1 uncultured Planctomycetota bacterium
CGACTGCACGCGGCCTGGATCGCCCAAGATGCAGGTCGCATGCGCGTTCACGGCGGGCGAGAGCGACAACCTATTTGTCGGCCGCAACGGCATCTTCTACGACCGCAAGGGCCGCGACTGGAACGCAACGATCGTCAAGATCGTCGACAACCCGATCAGCATTCGTCAGGCCTTCTGGTCGCCATACAAGAAGCTCGTGCGCTGGATCGAAGAGACAGTCGCCAAGCGCGCCGCCGAAGCCGACACGCAGGCGACGGCGAAGCTGCAGACCGTTGCAAGCAAGGCTGGCGAGGCCGCGGCAACCGGCAAAGCGCCGGTAGACGCAGCGCCGAAGAAGATGGACATCGGCGTGCTCGCTGCGATCAGCGTCGCGATCAGCGGCATCACCGCGATCGTCGGCACCGTGCTCGAGAAGTTCTTCGACCTCGGCTACCTGATGCCGCTCGGCGCGATCGGCGTCGTGCTGCTGATCTCGGGGCCCTCGATGGTGATCGCGTGGATGAAGTTGCGGCAGCGCAACCTCGGCCCAATCCTCGACGCGAACGGCTGGGCGGTGAACACGCTGACGAAGGTCAACATCCCGCTCGGCTCGTCGTTGACCGCGTTGGCCACGCTGCCGAAGGGCGCAACGCGTTCGCTCGTCGATCCGTTTGCCGAGAAGAAGAGCGCGTGGCCCAAGGTCGTGCTCGCACTCGCGATCCTCGGCGCGCTCGCGTGGACGCTCTACCGCACCAACGTGCTGCACCAATGGCTGCCGAGCCTCGTGCCGCAACACCACGTGGAAACCTCGCTGCAGGCTCCGACGCACTCCGTGGCGCCCGGCGCCACGATCGTGCTGAACGTGCGTTCGGGCGATGACGAGCTCGAGGTCTACGAGAACAAGGACGGCGGCAAGCTCGTGATGAAGCTCGCAGTGAAGGACGGCAAGGCCGAACTCACGATCCCCGCCGATGCGAAGCCAGCAGCGCTCATCGTGCGCGACAGCGCGAGCCCCAGCGAAGTCGAGATCGAAGTGACGGCGCCTGCGGAAGCTGGCAAGTAGCGCGCGCTTCCGCGCCTCAGCGCTTCTCGTCGAGCACGATCTTCTGCGGCAGCGGCTGGCCCTCGGGCACAAAGCGCATCGAGATCGAGTTCACGCAGTGGCGCGTGTTCTTGTCGGTGTAGCGCTCGCCGAAGAACACGTGCCCCAAGTGCCCGCCGCAGTTCGCGCAGACGATCTCGGTGCGCTCGCCATCCGCATCCGTGTGGCGCGCGACAGCGCCTTGGATTTCGTCGTCGAAGCTCGGCCATCCACAGCCGCTGTGGAACTTGTCCTTCGACTCGTAGAGCGGCGCATTGCACTGACGGCAGACGTAGGTGCCCTTTGCCTCGAGATCCGTGTATTCGCCGACGCCGGGATACTCGGTGCCCTTGCGCAGGATGACGCGCGCTTCTTGCGCGTTGAGCGGATTGTAGGACTTAGGCATGGCTGGATCGGGAACGACGGCGGGAGCGACCTGCTGCGCCGCGTCGGGATGAGAAGGAGCCGACTCGCCCTTGCTCGCAGGCGTGTCATGCGAACTGCACGAGATTGCGCAGAGCGAAGCGATCAGGACCGCGGCGTGGACGATGGCGTGGTGCATGTTGCGAAGTTGGGCTCAGGACGACAGCAGCGCAATCCCTTCGTGGGCGACCGCGAACAGGATGCACTCCGCATCGCCGTCGATCGCAACCGGCGCGTGCGCGGTGCCGTCCTCGTAGCGCACGAACGCGCCCTGCATGTGCTCCCCCATCGCGTCGCGATAGCCACCTTGGAGCACGAGCACTTCTTCGGGACCCTTGTGGCGATGGGCCGGGTAGCCGCGCCCAGGCTGCATGCCGATCAGCGCAACGACGCGGCCGCTCGCCTTGTCGCTTGCGTAGAAGTGCACACGCACGCCCTCGTAGCGCGTCGTCCTCCACGGGATCTGCGACCAGTCCATCGCGCCGAACTCAGCCGTGCGCGACCGCGACTTCCGGCGACTCGCCCGCCGTCGGTGGATCGTTGGCGAAGATCTGCATGCACTGGTCGATCGCTTCTTGGTCGCTCTGCGACGCCCAGAAGATCGCGGCGAGCTTTTGGTGCGTCGTCTCGCGCGAGTCGCGCAGCACGGCCTCGAGCGGAGTGACCTCGCCGATGTCCGGCAGGCGCGTCTGCATCAGCGGATGCTGGCGGCTCATCTCGCGATACTGCGACGCAGGAAGCGGGCGATAGCGGCAGAAGAAGCCGAAGTGCCACGGCAAGAAGAACATCGCGCGCTTCCTGCCCTTCTCGTCATCGCGGAAGTGATCCTTCATGTAGCCGAGGAACTGGCGATAGATCGAAACGCGCTGCTCGGCAGTCGGCTCGAACTCCTGCTTCTGGTCGATCTCGCGGAAGATCCACGGCTTGATCAACGCGCCGCGCCCGACCATCACCGACGCGCAACCGCTCTTCTTCTGCAGGTCTTCGGCTTCGTACCACGTGTAGACGTCGCCATTGCCGATCACGGGGATCGTGCGCTCGCTGACGATCTTGGCGATCCACTCCCAATCCGCGGCCTTGGTGTAGCGCTGCTCGCGCGTGCGGCCGTGGACCGTCAGCGCCTTCGCGCCGCTCTCTTCGACGATGCGCGCGACGTCGCTCGCGTTCTTGTCGTCCTCGCTCCAGCCAAGGCGAATCTTGACGGTCACTGGCACCGGCAAGCCCTTCACCATCGCTTCGACGAGACGACCGAGATGCGCTGGACGCTGCAGCAGCGTGGCGCCCATGCCGCGCTTCACGACGTCGTGGATCGGACATCCGCAGTTGAGGTCGACGAACGCAGCGCCGCGCTCCGCGGCAGCGAGGCCCGCGGCGACCGCGAGCTCCGCCTTGCTCGCGGCGATCTGCACGCCAAAGCACGGCTCGTCGACATGCTTGCGAAGCAGCGCCATCTCCGTCGGCGTCTGGCGCATGACTTGGCCCGAGTAGGCCATCTCCGACGTCGTCGTCTTGCAGTCATATGCAACGCAGAGGCGACGGAAGGGGAGGTTGCCGCCCTTCGTCAGGGGAGCCAGGATGACGCGATCACGAAAGTCCATGGGATCTGCATACGGGGTCCGGCATCGATCACCAACGGTGCGCTGCGCCGCATCCGCAACGGCGCAGCGAATCGGCTTCGCCACGCGAGCGCGCGAGGTCGCTATGATCCCGCCCCATGCCCATGCCGATCTCCCGACGGAGCGCCGCGTTTGCGAGCGCATTTGGTGCCCTGCTGCTCATCGCCGCAACGGCTCAGGACCCGAGTAGCCAAAAGCCCGCGAGCGGACACGTCGTGCTCGTAGTCGAAGGCAACGTCAAGGCGCTGCGCGTCACGCGCGCGGTCAGCAAGCAAGACGAATGGGGCGGCGTTCCAAAAGGCCTCGTCAGCGAGTTTGCGCTCGTGATGCAGAACGGTGAGGGCAAGGAAGTGCAACGCGTGCCGCTCGACCTGTCGAAGTTCGAGACCGACGAAACCAAGATCGACTCGCCCGTGGTCGTGAACGGCTGCGAAGTGAAGAGCCCGCAGATCGGCGCGCTGCTCAACATCCCCGTGGTCGATGGCGTCGCGACCTACCGCTTCGTTCGCGGCGAACGCACGATCGGCGAAATCGATGCAGCATCGATGCAGCGCATGATCGAGGAGGCGCGCCGATGATCGCTCGCATGCTCATGGCCATCGCCGCGACGGCCGCAGCGGCGCTCGCGCAGGCCCCGACCGTCACGACCGTGCTGTCCAACGGCACCACCGCGTCGCGCTACGACATGGTGATCCTCGGCGACGGATACCAGGCCGCCGAGCAGGCGCGCTTCAACACCGACGTGAACACGTTCTTGACGGGCCTGTTCGCGAAGACGCCGTATTCGACGTTCCCGAACTACTTCAACGTGCACACGGTGTTCCGCGCGAGCGTGGACTCCGGCGCCAACCAG
>CAIYFF010000474.1 GCA_903925435.1 uncultured Planctomycetota bacterium
CCCATCAACTCCTCGCCGTGCACATTGCGTTCATCCGCCTTCGGGGAGATCCGATGCCATGCCTCGGCATTGAGTGCCATCGCCGAAAGCGCAGCGCCGGGTCCGAGGTCGGGCAGCGGCCATGGATCCGATCGCTTTGCGCCCTCCGCCTGGTGACGAAGGGTCGCGAGTTCGCGCTGCGCCAGGACCAAGCGGTCATGCTCTGCATGCATCAGCCGGTCTTGCTTCTGCTCATCCACAGACCAGGCCAGTGCCTCCTCCTGCAAGTCCGCAATCGTCACGTCGATCCGTGGCCGCTGCGCAAGAAGGTATGCAGCGTCCTCGTCGAGCCACTTGCGCATCGCCGGCAAGTGAACGGGCCACGCTGGCTGCAAGGACCGCGCCGCCTCCTTGGCGCTTTCCAGCAACACAAGGCACGACAGCTGGTCGAAGTCGCGCACCTTGGCTTCCAGCTTTGCCGCCGCTGCCTGCGCCGCCGCGGCTTGTTTCTGCGCCTCGCCACGAGCTTCGGTCTCCGCTTTCGCGAGCGAAGACTTCTCGTCGGCGAGCTTCAGGTTGTCGTCCGCGCGTTGCGTTGCGATCCACGCGTAACGCAGCGAGACGGCAAACCCCGCGACTGCGGTCGCAAGCACCGCGGCTATTGCGATCGCAGTGCCGCGATGACGCTGCACGAACTTGCGGAACTGGTATCGCGCCGACGGCGGCCCCGCCTCCACCGGTTGGTCCGCGAGATGGCGCTCGACGTCGGCGGCGAGAGCCGCTGCGGACGCGTAGCGCAGCTGCGGTTCGCGAGCCATTGCGCGTTGCGCGATCCAATCGAGGTCGCCGCGCAGTCGGCTCGCCCATGCCGCCTCCTGACCACGGCTCTGCGCAGCAGCGCGACTTGCGATCGGCGGATCACCATCGCGGAGCCATGCGCGCACTTGCGCAAAGTCACGACCATCGCCGCTGAAGCCGTAGAGCGCGGAGTGCCCCGTCGCCAACTCGAACAGCAACGCGCCGAGCGCGAAGACGTCCGCGCGCGTGTCGACCTGGCGATCGAGTGGATCGAACTGCTCGGGCGCCATGTATGCAGGCGTGCCCACGAGCGCGCCGACCTCGGTCCAACGAGTCGCGTCCACTGCGTCGTCATCGGCCGCGACGGCGCGCGCAATGCCGAAGTCGATCAGCTTCGGCGAAGGCCGATCCACAGTGCCGCCGACGAGCACGTTGCCCGGCTTGATGTCGCGGTGCACCACGCCCTTCTGGTGCGCGTGCTGCGCGCCAAGGCACACCTCGACGAACAGCCGCAGGCGCTCGGGCAGGGACAAGCTGCGGTCGGAGCAGAACCTCGTGATCGGAATCCCTTCGACGAGCTCCATCGCAAACCACGGTCGTCCACGCTCGGTCGTCCCGGCCTCATAGACCTTGGCGATCGCGTCGTGGTTCATCCGCGCCAGCGCGTCGCGTTCGCGTTCGAAGCGGCGCAAGATCGCCCGGCTGTCCATGCCGAGCTTCAGCACCTTCAGCGCCACTTCGCGCCGAAGCCCATCGACGCGGAATGCGCGATAGACCTCGCCGAAGCCGCCGCGACCGATCCGCTCCGCTGCTTCATAGGGCCCGATGCGCTCCCCCGTGCAGTCGCCATGGTCGGACGACGCGTCTTGGACTTGTTGAAGCCACTGGCGGATCGCATCCCGGTGCTCGGGCCATTGCGCAGCAATACGGTCGATTGCAGCGTCACCAAGGCTGCCAGTGCCGCCGCGGAGCGCGGCCTCCGCCAGCGCATCCGCCACTTCCGATGGCAGCGCAGCAGTGCGATGCGTCGGGGAAGTTGATGGCTTTGGAGTTTCGGCGGCAGACATCGCGACAGAAAACTTGCAGAGTGGACCAGCCTCATCGCACCCGCTGTGCGACGCTTCCTGGGAAGAAATCGTGCCGGCTCGTAGCTATCTTGCCAGGGTGCCCCGAACAGAGAAGAGGGGCTCTCGACACGTTCAGCGGTCCGATACCCTGCGCGTCTTCTGCCATCCTCACCCTCTGGCAGCACTTCCATGACCTCATCGGGAAATCCCCTGAACATCACCACGCGCTGGACGCAGATCGACGCAATGCGCGGCAACAATGCCGAGGCCGCGTGGAATTGGTTCGTCGATCGCTACCGACCGTTCGTGCGCGGAGTGCTGCGCGCCACCATGCAAACTCCCGCCGATGCGAATCGAGCTGAGGACGAGTTCTGGGGCTACATCTACCTCAGCGGCGCGATCAACCGCGCGGACCGGGAGCGGCGGTTTCGCGCGTTCTTGTCTGGCACGGTTCGCAACTTCGCAAGGGCTTGGCTCCGCAAGCGCCATGGCGACGAGATCCCGACCGAACCGCTGACGGACACACTGAAAGAGCAAGACGCGGAGTTCGAGTTGGGACTCTGGGCGGACACGCTGATCACGATTGGCCTCGATGCGCTGGAGCAAGAGAACCCGCGCACCGCGCAAGCGATGGTCGCCTTCTATGGGCTGCCTCGCGGCGGCAACACGCGTGGCCCGCGCAGCGCAAGCGAAGTCAGCGAACTCGTCGGTTGCTCGGCCCAAGCGGTCTACATGCTGCTGATGCGTGGCCGCGAACGGTTGCGACAGTTGATCGAACAAGAACTGCAGCAAGGCTGCGGCGACGCGGACTCGGTCCGCAACGAACTGCAGGCGGTGCTGCTGTCCGCGCAGCAGCGCCACCCGGGACTCGTGCAGGAGTGAAACCCGCGCGAGCGCGCGAGCAGAGTTTTGCATCGACGCGCGCGGCCTCGCGACTACCCTGCGCGCCGTGCCTCACCCCCTCGCTTCCTCGGTGCTCCACGGCGACCGCAAGGCGCTCGCGCATGCGATCACGCTCGTCGAGAGCCAACTCGCCAGCGACCAGGAATCCGCGGCAGAACTGCTGCACGCGCTGCTGCCGCACACCGGCAATGCCGTGCGCGTCGGCATCACGGGCGCTCCCGGCGTCGGCAAGAGCACGCTGATCGAGACGCTGGGTTGCAAGCTGTGCGACCAAGGCAAGAAGGTCGCGGTGCTCGCGGTCGATCCGAGCAGCAGCATCACGGGCGGCAGCATCCTGGGCGACAAGACCCGCATGACCGAACTGAGCCGCAGAGCGAACGCGTTCGTGCGGCCCTCGCCAGGCGGCGGAACACTGGGTGGCGTCGCAGCAAGGACGCGGGAAGCGATGCTGTGCTGTGAAGCTGCTGGCTTTGACGTGGTGCTCGTCGAGACGATCGGCACCGGCCAATCAGAGACCGCGGTCGCGACGATGGTCGACGTGTTCTTGCTGCTGCTGTCGCCCGCTGCCGGCGACGAGTTGCAAGGCATCAAGCGCGGCGTGATGGAGCTGGCTGACCTCGTGCTCGTGCACAAAGCCGACGGCGATCTCGCGGCCGCGGCCAACCGCGCGGCCCAGCAGTGCCAACTCGCATTGCGCGTGCTGCACGCTGGCGATGGCGAGATCCCGTCCGTGCTCACCGGCTCGTCGACCACCGGAGTCGGCATCGAAGCGCTGTGGCAGGCGATCGCAACGCGCGCTGCCGCGATGCGCGCGGACGGACGTTTAGCCAAACGACGCAGCGCGCAGTCGACGCAGTGGATGCAGGCCGCGATCCACGACGCGCTGCACGACGCGTTTGCGCAGTGCCCATCGGTGCAACGCGAGTGGCCGACGCTGTCCGCCGAAGTGGCGCAGGGCCGCATGCTCCCCCACACCGCTGCGAAGAAGCTCGTGGCGCTCTACCGGCCAGAAGCCTGATCGGCCGCAATCCGCGCGCGAACGTCCACGAACGCAGACTCCCACTCCGGCAGCAGCGCGTGGCGATCGATCTTCGCCAACTCTTCGCGCGCGCGGTCCCACTCGCCGCGATCGGCATGCTGCGCGATGCGCTTCTGCTGCTTGTCGATCCACTCCTTACCTTCCGCGAGGATCGCTGCGCGTTCTGCCGTTGCAACCGCGTCGCCGGGATGCGTTGCCAAGAACGCGTCGATGCGCAGAACTGCCGCCTTGTACTCGCGCACCATGAAGCGGAGCCGCGCTCGCGCCGCAAACGCGGCGTCCTGCGCCGACTCCGGCTGGTCGAGTTGCGCATTGGCGACCGCGGTCTCTCGCAGCGAGCGCACGCTTCGCAACAACGCATCGCCGGATGCGTGGCGCGCGAGCTGCGCCTCGTGCCGTGAGAGCCACGCGTCGCACATCGAAAGCAACTCACGCGCGGCAGGCCGTTCCAGCGCAGGGCGCGCATAGCGATCCACGAAGGAGCGCAGCGCTTCGTCCTCCTCGCGCGCTGTTTGCAGCACGACCACAAACAGAGCCTCGCGCTCGACCGCGTCGATGCGCGAGCGCAGGGCCTCGCCGTCGCGACGGATGTCGGGATCGCCGTCCTTCATCGCGTCCTCGAGCGTCGCGCGAGCGCGGGCGTATTGGCCGTTCTCGAGCTGGATCGACGCGAAGGTCAGCAGTTCCTTGGGATCGCGGCCACTCGTTGCGGCATCGAGGAACCGGAAGAGCACGAACGCACACAACAGAGCGAGCGACACGAGCGACCCGATGAGCACGGGCGAAGTGCGCGATGGCGTCTTGGCGACTCGCTGAGGCGCTTCTGCGCGCTCGACGTCGGAGGACGCAGAACTGCGACGCGTATGCGGAACGGCCTGCGCGCGCGCGTTGCTCGCCGCTGCATCGGCGACGAACGAAACCCTGTGCCCGCCCACCGAGAACCAGTCCCCGTGCGCGAGGTCCTTGCAGAACAAGTC
>CAIYFF010000475.1 GCA_903925435.1 uncultured Planctomycetota bacterium
CCAGCCCCGACCACACTCGTCGGCCGCGGCGCTGACGGTGCACAAGAGACGCCGGTCAACCAGACGCTGACGCCGCACGGAACACTCGTCGAGATGCCGGGCATGCGGCCACAGGCCGTGTTGCTGTCGCGCGATGGCAAGCGCATCTACACGTCGGGCAAGACGAGCCATCTCGTCGTGCTCGACGCCGAAACCGGCAAAGAACTGCAACGCGTGCCGATGCCCAACGACGCGCAAGCCATGCCGCACAGCAGCGGCAGCGCGCGCGAGCTCGCGCCGGACAAGGACGCGCAACTGAGCTTCACGGGTCTCGTGCGTTCGCCTGACGGCAGTCGCGTCTACCTGTCGAACGTGCGCGGCTCGATCAAGGTGTTCGCGGTCGGAGCCGACGGTGTGGTCACGCCGTCGCATTCACTGCCGTTGCCGAAGGCGAACGCGCCGACGCGCGCAGCGGAGATCCCCGCGGGCCTCGCGGTCAGCCACGACGGCGCGAAGCTCTACGTCTGCGGCAACCTGTCCAACCGACTGCTCGTGCTCGACGCGCAGAGTGGCCAGCTGCTCGGCGCGGCGCCGGTCGGCGTTGCGCCCTACGACGTCGTGCTCGCGGGCGATCGCGTGTTCGTGAGCAACTGGGGCGGCGGCGCGCCGCAGGACGGCGATCTCGTCGGCCCCGCTGGCAAGGGCACGACGGTGCGCGTCGATCCCGTTCGTCATGTGGCGAGCGAAGGATCGGTGCACGTGCTCGATCGCGACACGCTCGCGCTGGTCACCGAGACGAAGACCGGCCTTCACGCATCGGCGCTCGCGCTGTCGCCCGACTGCGAATGGGTTGTCTGCGCGAACGCGGGCAGCGACATGATCTCCGTGCTCGACGCAAAGACGGGCGCGCTGAAGGAGACACTGTGGGCGCGCGCGAAGCCCTCGGACTTGCTGCAGGCGAGCCCCAACGCGCTGTGCTTCTCTGCCGATGGCGATCGGCTGTTCGTCTGCAACGGTTCGATGAACGCGATTGGCGTGCTCGAGTTCGAGCCTGAAGACAAGGGCGACAGCAAGTTGCTCGGCCTCGTTCCCGTCGGCTGGTATCCCGGCGCGATCGCTTTCGACGAAGAACGCGACCGCGTCGTGACCGCGAACATCAAGGGCCTCGGCTTCGGCCGCGCGCGCGACGGCAAGCAGCCCGAGCACAACACGCACCAGTACCACGGATCGATGTCGCTCGTGCCGATCCCCGACGACGACGAACTCGCGATGCTGACCGCGAAGGTCGACGTCAACCTGCGTCGTGAGACGATCGAACAAGCGATGCTGCCGCCGCGTCGCGACGTGGCGAAGCGCGCCATCCCAGACCGCATCGGCGAGCCGAGCCACATCGAGCACGTCGTCTATGTGATCAAGGAGAACCGCACCTACGACCAGGTCCTCGGCGACATGAAGGCTGGCAACGGCGATGCGTCGCTGTGCATCTTCGGCGAACGCATCACGCCCAACCAACACGCGATCGCGAGCCAGTTCACGCTGCTCGACAACACGTATTGCTCCGGCATCCTGAGCGCCGACGGGCACCAGTGGTCGACGGCTGCGTTCGCGAGCGACTACCTCGAGAAGAGCTTTGCGGGCTTCCCGCGCAGCTATCCCGATGGCATGGGCGAAGACGAGAAGGACGCGCTGTCATACTCGTCGGCGGGCTTCTTGTGGGACCAGGCACTCGCGCGCGGCGTCACGCTGCGCAACTACGGCGAGTTCTGCGAACCGAAGGTGCGATGGAAGGACGGCAGCAAGAAGGGCGAGCCCAACTTCGCGGCGTGCATCGCTGCGTGGCGCGGCAACCGTGACGATGTCGTGTTCGCGTGCAAGCCGACAATCCCGACGCTCGACGCGCACAACTGCGATGCCACGGTCGGTTGGAACATGTCGGTGCCCGACCAGTTCCGCGCCGATGCGTTCTTGCGCGAGCTCGCCGAGTTCGAGAAGCGCGGCACGTTCCCACAGCTCGTGATGATCTGCTTGCCCAACGACCATACGAGCGGGACATCGGCCAACTGCCCGACGCCTGCCGCATGCATGGCCGACAACGACCTCGCGTTTGGCCGCATCGTCGAAGGGCTGTCGAAGTCGCCGTTCTGGAAGAAGATGCTGATCGTCGGCATCGAGGACGATCCGCAAAACGGCTGGGACCACGTGAGCGGATATCGCACGACGTGCTACCTCGCGAGCCCGTATGTGCGGCGCGGCGCGACGGTCAGCAGCCAATACAACACGACGAGCGTGCTGCGCACGATCGAGCAGATCCTCGGCATCCCGCCGATGAACGTGTTCGACGCGAGCGCGTCGCCGATGGCGGAGTGCTTCGTCGAGACGCCGGACTTCACGCCGTTCGTAGCGCTGCCGAGCAACGTGGCCCTCGACGAGATGAACCCGCGATCCACTGCGATCGCCGATCCGCAGCTGCGCCGTGATGCCGAGGTTTCCGCGACGCTCAACTTCGCCGAGATCGACAAGGCACCCGAGGACACGCTCAACCGCATCCTGTGGCGCGCAATGCGCGGCAGCAGCGCGCCATATCCGGAGTGGGCGACCGCGCCGTGCGAAGACGACGATGACGACTGATGCAGGAGCGCAACGGCGCCAGCGAACAGAAACCGGACACGCAGCGCGCGGCACCGAAGTTGCTCCGTGACCTTCGCGGGCGAATTGCGTTCGTCGCACGTCGCTCCTGCGAGGTCTCTATCTCTCGTCGCGTCGCCCCATAGTCGCGCGTACGACTGCGTTTGCCCGCACACTGGCCGGTATGCGCTCGCAGGTCCTAGCGGATCTGCGAGCGCATGTCTTTTTCTAGCGGCCTGCGTCTAGCGCCCTTCGCAAACGAATCTGCTGCGCCGACGCATTGCGCCTCGTGTCAGGCGCCGGATCGCGCTGTGTTCGCTTTGTGTGCGATTTGCGGACCCCGACGAACTGACCGCCGCATCCATCGCACGGTGTGGCGCATGCTGCGTTCGCATTGTGGCCGAAGCGATTGTGACATCCGCGTGGCACGCACGTTGCTCTACCAAATCTGTCGCGCGACGCTCTGCCTGTGAGTCGTCTGTAGTGAGTCCAAGAGTCAAGAGTCCTGAGTGAGCCTGGCAGAACGTCGCGCGGCGCATTTTCGATAGCGCAAGAGTCTGATGGAGCCCAAGGCAGCGTGCGTCACCGAGCAATCGGCGACGGACGCTGTTTTGTTTTCGGGACCGACCTTGCTGCCCTTGATGCGCTGCGATCTCACGATGTCCGCATCGCGTGCGCGTCGTCTGCGCATCAGCGCAAGCGCCACACCAAGAACCGCACATGGCGTCCGTTTGGCGAGCGCGTTTTGTGCACGCTGCGCATGGCACGCGCGTTGCTCTATGCCCTCCGTAGCGCAGCAGTCGGAAGGCGAGTCGAGTGAGTGAGTCCTAAGAGTCCTGAATGAGTCCAAACGGACTGCTGCGCGACTGAGTCCGAAGAGTCCAAAGAGTCCAAGACAGCGTGCGTCCCCGAGCGATCGGAGACGGACGCTGTCTCCCTTTTAGGGCCACTGCTTCCGGCTTCGAACGCACCGGCTCACTCCCTAACAGCCCGTTGAAGAACGGCCGCGGTCGCAGGCAGCATGCGTTCTTCCACCGGCTGCTAAATGCAGCGAGGCGCCGCATGGGCGCCTCGCATCGTCGCTGCGCACGTAGCGCGCAACTCACGCTTCGATCACATCGAGGCGATGACCGCGTCGCCGAACTGCGAGCACTTGATCTCCTTCACGCCATCCATGAGACGCGCGAAGTCGTAGGTCACCTGCTTCTTGCCGATCGCGCCGTCCATGCCCTTGAGGATCAGGTCCGCGGCCTCGTTCCACTTCATGTAGCGGAACATCATCTCGCCACTCAGGATCACCGAGCCCGGGTTGACCTTGTCTTGGTCGGCATACTTCGGCGCCGTGCCGTGCGTCGCTTCGAACACCGCGTGGCCGGTCGCGTAGTTGACGTTGCCGCCCGGCGCGATGCCGATGCCACCGACCTGCGCCGCGAGCGCGTCGCTGATGTAGTCGCCGTTGAGGTTGAGCGTCGCGACGACCGAGTACTCGGCCGGGCGCAGCAGAATCTGCTGCAGGAACGCGTCGGCAATGACGTCCTTGATGACGATCTTCTTGCCGTTCTTCTCGATCACCTGCCACGGGCCGCCATCGAGGTCGACGCCGCCATATTCCTTCTTGGCGAGGCCATAACCCCAGTCGCGGAAGCCGCCTTCCGTGAACTTCATGATGTTGCCCTTGTGCACGAGGGTCACCGAGTCACGGTTGTTGGCGATCGCGTAGTCGATGGCCGCGCGCACGAGGCGCTCGGTGCCTTCGCGCGAGACCGGCTTGATGCCGAAGCCCGAGCTGTCCGGGAAGCGCACCTTGCTGAACTGCTTGGGGAACGCTTCCTGCAGCATCGTCTTGAAGCGCTTGCACTCTTCCGAGCCCTCTTGGAACTCGATGCCCGCGTAGATGTCCTCCGTGTTCTCACGGAAGATCACCATGTCGGTCTTGTGCGGCTCCTTGACCGGCGACGGCACGCCCTTGAACCAGCGCACCGGGCGCAAGCAGGTGTAGAGGTCGAGCATCTGGCGCAGCGCCACATTGAGGCTGCGGATGCCGCCGCCGACCGGCGTGGTCAACGGGCCCTTGATGCCGACGAGGCAGTCGCGGAACGCCTGCACCGTCTCGTCGGGCAGCCAGTTGCCCGTCTGCTGGAATGCAGCCTCGCCAGCGAGAACCTGCTTCCACGCGATCTTGCGCTTGCCGCCGTAGGCCTTCTCGACCGCGGCGTCCATGACTCGGACCGACGCGCGCCAGATGTCGCGGCCAGTGCCGTCGCCTTCGATGAACGGGATAATGGGCTGGTCGGGAACCTGAAGGCCCGACTTGGACATAGTGATGCGTTCGGCCATGGGGATCTGCTCTTACTGCTCGGCTGGAAGTTGGGCCGAGGAGTGTAGCGAGCAGCCATTTGGGCACCAGCGGCCCAGGCCACGGGCGAGGCTACTTGCCCGACTTCTTGGCGGCCTTCTTCGCAGCCTTCTTGGCGGGCTTGGCGGCAGGCTTCGCAGCGGGCTTCTTGGCGACCGGCTTCTTCGCGGCAGGCTTGGCTGCAGGCTTCGCGGCGGACTTGGCTGCGGGCTTCTTCGCTGCAGGCTTCGCGGCCTTCTTCGCAACGGACTTGCTCGCCTTCTTGTCCGCGGTAGCAGCAGCTGGCGCCGCCGTCGTCTCGCCGAGCAACTCCGCCAGCTTCTTGCCGACTTCGGCCGCGTGACCAGCAGCCGACACCTTGGGCCAGTGGTGAGCGACGTTGCCCTGCGGGTCAATGAGCACGGTGGAGCGGATGACGCCCTCGACTTCCTTGCCGTACATCACCTTCTTGCCCCATGCGCCGTAGGTGTTCATCACGCTCTTGTCCGCGTCCGTCAGCAAGCGGATGCCGAGGCTGTGCTTCTTGATGAACTTCTGGTGCGCCGCAGATCCGTCCGCGCTGCAACCAAAGACGACCGCATTGCGCGTCGAGAAGTTGGGCAGCGACGCCGTGAACTCGCAGGCCTCGACCGTGCAGCCCGGCGTGTCATCGCGCGGGTAGAAGTAGAGGACGACCCATTGGCCCGCGAGGCTCGCGAGCGACACGTAGTTGCCGTCCTGGTCAGGGAGGGTGAAAGAAGGGGCTTTGTCGCCGATGGACACCATAGAGGGGCGGCCAGCGTGGCATGCGATCCGGGGTCGCGCAAGGAGTGCGGCGCCTTCGTTTTTGGACTACCTGCAGAATCGGCCCTGCACCGCTCCGAGCGCAGGGCAAGACGCGCGCTACCGGAAGCCGTCCTTGGGCATCAGATTGCTGAACGCGTGGTCGCGCTGCTGCATCAAGAACCGAACGCGGCGCAACCACGGCACCTCGGGAGCGCACGGCGTCGGCCCAGGCGTGCTCCAGGCCTCCTGGTAGATCGCCGCAATCTGCCGGTTGTGCTCCACCATCGTCGGCCCAGGCGCTGGGATGCCGGCGCGCAGGTACTCGTAGTGCGGCCGATCGTTGACGAGCCGGGTCATGGCCTCCGCAATCGAGTCCGCATCCCCCGCCTTGGTTACGAGCCCGGCGCCACGACTGCGCTCCGGCAACGCGCCGATGTCGCTCGTGATGCAGGGCAGGCCAAGCTCAAAGCACTCGTCGAGCACGAAGCCAAACGTCTCGATGCACATGCTCGGGAACACACCGCAGTGCGGCCGCACCGCGTGCAGTTGCGCAGCGGTGAAGCGCCCGTGGAACGTCACCGGCAAGCCCTGCGCCAGCGCGCGAAGTTCGTTCTCGTAGGCCTCGCTCTCGATGCCGCCGAGCACATGCAATTCGCACGGCAGCGAATTCGCGCACAGCTTTGCCATCGCTTGCAGCAACACATGCACGCCTTTGTGTCGGCCGACGCCGCCCCAATACGCAAAGCGGAAGCGCTCGCCTGCAGCGGGCGCAGCGAGCTTGTCCATCCCGACGAACCGCGGCTCATAACCGAGCGTCAGCGTCCGATAGCGCTCGCGCGGCATCGCCGACACATGCGCGAGGATGTCTGCGATCGCAGGCACCGCGACGAGGACCGTGTGCGCGAGCGCCAGTTCGCGGCGCAAGCTCGCGGCAAACAGGTCGACGCCCTCTTCGAGCTCTTCGCGCGGCTCATGGCCATAGCGCGGCACGCAGTCCCAACAGAAGAAGCCTGACACCGGGCGCAGGCACGCGGGATCATCAGGCCGCGAACGGAATGCGCGCGGGCAGCTCGTGTACACGTCGTGCAGTTGCACGACCGCCGGCACGGAGCGCGCATGCGCCGTCGCCACGAGATCGTTGGACAAGCGCACCCATTGGTGCATGTGCACGACGCGCGGACGCAGTTCGTCGAGCAGTTCGCCAAAGCGCGCCGAGATGCCCGGATGCCACGACTTCACGTGGTGATCGAAGAACTCGTCGTCGCGGTGGATGCGATGCACCGGGACGCCTTCGTGCTGGTAGCGATCGAGCGCCACCTGAGGCGCATTGTGGATGCTACCCGTGAGCACCTGCGCATCGAGCCCGGCCGCACGCTGCAGCTTGGCGAGCGAAAGCACATACGACTCGCTGCCGCCGTTGGTCTCGGGCGGGAACTGATGAATGACGTGGAGGACGTCCAAGGTCCGCCCATGTTGCCACAGCGATGCGCAAAGACGCGAGCGCGGCGACAAGTCGTCGCTTCGCCGAGATCCGGTCAGCGGCCGCCGTTCGTCGGGGCGGCCGGCGAAGGCGTAGGCACAGCCCCGGGCTTCGCGAACTGCGCCAGCGCGGCGCGCAACGCGGGCGGCACTGCGACGCGCACTTCCTTCTGGCCCTCGCGCACGGACACCGGCACGACGCCGAGTTCTTCGCTACGGTCTTCGCCGAGCACGCGGTAGATGCGCAGCGAGAAGTCGACCGGGGGCGTCAGCTTGGCCTTGGCGGTGGCCTCTTCGCAC
>CAIYFF010000476.1 GCA_903925435.1 uncultured Planctomycetota bacterium
CGATCGTGCCGAACGTCACGAACATGCCCGTCACCGTGCCGAACAGGCCCATCATCGGCGCCGTTGCCGACATGAGGGAGAGCCAGCCGACCTTCTGGAACAGCTTCGTCGATTCCTCGGTCTCCATCTCGCGGATGGTGGCCTGGATCGTCTCGAACGGGTGGCCGAGCTTGCTGAGGCCCGCGCCGACGCAGCGCGTCAGGTAGACCTTCTCGTTCTCGCACAGTTCCACGGCGTCCTGGAAGTTCTCTTCGTCGAACAGCGCGCCGAGTTCATCGATGAGCTCCGGCGGCGCGAGCTTCTCGCGCTTGATGCTGACGAAGTTCTCGATGATCAGCGCCAGCGACACGACCGACATCACGACGATGATGTAGCCGACGAGGCCGGCGTTCTCGTACGCGAACATGTCCGCGAGCGCGCCTTTCGGCTGCTCAGCAGGAGTTGCGGGATCCTGGGCAACTGCGAAACCGGTGAACAGCAGGGGCGTGCCGAGTGCGAGAAGGCGCGTGAAAGTGGAGGAAAGGTTCATGGAGCAGCGACTCCGAATGCGGGAGCTAGGGCTGATTCAGGGAAGAGAGGGGGTGGGATCGAGGCGCAGAGTTTGCTACGTCGGGCGACGCAGTGAAAGGCCCTGCACCGGGAGCGAACAGAGAAAGTTGGGAGTTGGCAGTCCGTTACTTGGTGAGTTCGGCCTTCGCCGAACTGACCCAACGGCTGCTGGGATAGGACTTGGTCACCGTCGTGAAGTAGGCCTTTGCACGAGCGCCCCAATCCTGGCCTGCGCGGTCACCGAGTGCGGTCAGCACGCGGCCGAGGTAGTAGCTCGCCTTCGCTGCGGTGTCGCCAGCGCCGGTGTCGAGCACGCATGCTTCCGCAAGCGCGATCTCCGCGCCACGCAGTCCGTTGGCGTCGTTCGAAGCCGAAGCGAGGTAGAACATCGCTTCGCCTTGGCCAGCCTTGCCGGCAGCTGCGAGCGACATGTCGTCGTTCTGCGACAGCGTGCGGAAGAACTCTGCGGCGCGGTCGTAGGACTTCTCCTGGATCAGCGACTCGCCTTCGCCAACGCGCGCGTTGACCTTGATCGCCGCCATTTCGTCGGTGCGTGCACCGGCCGCCATCGCGGTGTCGGCCGCGCCGCCAGCGCTCTGGAACGCGCTGCGTGCATCGAGGGCCTTGTTTTGCTCGAGCAAGCAGAGCGCGAGCTCATACTTCGCACGCGCATTCCACATCGCACCCCAGCCGTCGCGGCCGGCGCGATCATCGAGTTCCTTCAGAGTGGTCTCCGCGTCCGAGTGGGCTTGGCCCATGCGCAGCGATCGACCGAGAAGGTAGGTTGCTTCTGGCAGGCGCCAGTTGTCAGGGAACTCGCCGATCCAGGCTCGCAAAGCGCCAGCAGCGTTGGCTGCCGCAGCAGGATCCCCAGCGCCGGCGAGTGCTGCGGCCTTGCCTTGCAGCAGGCGAGCTTCGGCCTTCAGCACGGCGCGGTCCGTCTTGTTGACGGCCTCGCCAAACTGCTGGCGCGCCGTCTCGTAGTCGTTGCGCGCAAGCGCTGCCATTCCGCTCGTGAACGCATCGGGAACGCCGCCCCATTGGATGTCGGCGACTTGATGCGGCGGGATCTCCACCTCTTCCTTGTTGCGAAGGAACTTGACAGACGTCAGCGAGAACGTGGTCACGCTCACGCCGCGCACGCTGGCTCCATCCTGCTTCACGATGGTGTCCAGCGCATCCTGCGCTTGCAGGAAGGCCGTGAGGAAAGCGAGCCCGAAGAGTTTGTGCATGCTCATGGCTGTGGTCCTGTGGTTCACGGGCGGTTGAGATCGAAGAACGTGAAGAGGGCCATGCCATCCTGCCCAAGGGCCTTGAGTCCGGCGAACTTGTCGATCGCTCCCGTCACGCGGTAGATGGACTCCGCGTAGGACTTGTACTTGCTGTCCTTCTCGCCAGCTTGCTTGGCGAACCAGTAGCACTCCCACTGGAAGCGATACCACTCGATGCTGTACTTGGTCACCTCAGGGCGAAGGGCCCACGTGCGGTATTCGCTGTAGTACTTGTCATAGGCCTCTTGGAAGCGACCGAGTGCCGGCTCCTTGACCGGGCGCCCCGTCCTGTCCAAGTAGAACCAGCCGCCGAGCGCCTTGCAGATCAGGCGCTTCAGCTCGTACTGCTTGGGGTTCGCCTTCTCGGCTTCGACGAGCATGTCGAACGCCTGCTGGAACTGACCCTGCTGGAGCAGCGCCTCGCCAATCTTGGGGCGCACGCTCATGTCGATGACTTGCTTGGTCTTCGCTTCCTGTTCCGCGCCGAAGAGTGCGAGGGCCTTCTGCGCGACCTCGTCGACCTTCTTCCAGTCGCCGAGCTTCTCGTAGGCATTCATCGTGTTGACGAGGATGCCGAGCTGGGGCTTCTGCGACGCGCGCATGTAGTCGACGCCGAGGTTGCACATCCGCGTGCGCACCTGGGTCAGCTCCGACTTCAGCTTGTCGATCGCCGCCTTGTCCTTCTGCTCGCTGACGGCGGCATCGAGTTCCTTGTCCAGGTTGCCCGCGTGGGTGAGGTAGGCGCCGAAGACGACGCTGGCGAGCTTGCTCGCGCGCTGCTCGTCGAGCTCCTTGATCTGCAGGTAGCTCGCTTCCGCCTTCTCGAGATCGCCCATGTCCGCATACATGCGGCCCAGGTTGTCGATCGCGCGGGTGACGTCGCTCTCCTTCGACTTGCTGTGGTTGGCAAGGAAGGCCTGCATGCGCTCGATCGCGGCCGGATACTTCGCCATGTCGCGCTCGACCTTCAGGACGCTGTCGCCAACGGCCTGGATGTAGGCGATCTGCGCCTCGGTGTAGTCCAGCGAGCGCACAGCCACCTCGCGGACTTGCGCCTTGTCCGCGCGCTTGGGATCAAGCACGGCCTCCTTGGTCGTGAGCCAGGCGCGGTAGTCCGCGATCGTCTTGCTGGCGTCGCCGAACTTGCCTGCTGCAACGAAGGCCTGCGCGAGGCGAGCCTTCGACATTTCGTACTGAAGGAAGTCGGCGGGCACCTGCGCGTAGGCCGCCGCGGCTTCGTCGTACTTGCGCTCGGCCATGCGGTCATTGCCGTTCTTCCAATGCACCTTGCCGGCGCCGGCGGTGGAGTAGGCCAGCACGATTGGCTCAGCCGAGGCGAACACCGGCTGAAGGCCCGCGTCATTCTTGCTTGCCGACTTCAGTGCGGTGACCGCGCGGTCGAGGCGATCCGCGGTCTCGCTCGCCATGGCTGCCTCGTTGCCGTCCGGCCCCTTGCCGAAGCGCTTCAGGCCCTGCTGGAACGCGAGGATCGCTTCCAGCGGACGCTCGGTCGCCATGAAGCTCTTGCCGAGCATGTCGTAGGCCTCAAGGCCGATCTTGCCCTGCTCCTCCGCACTCATCGAGGCAATGGCCTTGCGCAGGCCCTTGATGCCTTCCTCGAAGTTCTTGTTCTGGTATTCGCCCTTCGCGACTTCGAACAGCAGCGAGCCGGACACGAGGTTCGTGCGCGCGGACAGGATCTGGCTCAGCACCGCCTTCGCCTTGATGCCGACGTAGTCGCTCGGGTGCTTGTCGTTGATCTTTTGGGCGGTGTCGAGCGCTTGCTGCACCTTGGCAGCGTCGCCGGACTCCGCGAGGAAACGGCACTCCGCCAAGAACGTGAGATGGCCAAAGCGCGGATCGCAGACCTCCAGCGGATCCTTGTCCTTCTCGCCATACTTCGCGAGGTTGTCGCGGAAGGACGTGAACAGGGCTTGCGAGGCGGTGGCATCACCCTGTGCGAACAGCAGTTCGCTGAGGTGCGCGTAGACCTCCTGCATCATGTCGAAGAGGAAGGCGAGCGTGTCCCCGCTCAGTTCCGACTCCTCGCCAGACAGCGTCGTTGCGATCTGTTCGATCGTCGTGCTGTAGCTGCTGATCGCGTCGGCCGTGTTGCCTGCGACCTCGCGGCACTGCGCGATCTCGAAGAGGCCGCGCAGACCCAGCGCCGTCTCTTCGCCGTAGGACAACACCATCTCCTCGAGTTCCGAGATCGCGCGGCCCGTCTGGACTTCGCGGTCTTCCTTCACTGCGCGGCCCATTTCGCGCATGAGCACGCCCTTGCGCATCCAGTTGAGGCCGTATTCGAGCTTGACCTGCGGATCCTTCTCCGACTCGCTCTTCTGCGCCTCCATCACCTTGTCGCAGGACTCGATGCCGAGGAGGAAGACTTCCTTCGCGTCCTTCTCGAGGTCGGCGACCTTGTCGGGCGACTCCGTGCGGGCGATCTCCAATTCCTCGTTCAGGAACTGGCCGAACTCTTGCGCCGCTGCGGCCAGAGTCGCGCGCGTATCGCGCTGCACGACGGCATCGCTCGAGCGTTCGAGCAGTTCCTTGCTCTGTTCGAGCGCCTTCTTGTAGTCGGCACGCTGCTCGACGCGGTTGCTCTTGATGCGCGCGCCGAACAGCGAGACTTCGACGCGAAGCTGCAGGATGCGGTCCTGGTCACTCGCGTTCTTGTAGTCGCGTTCGAGTCGGGAGATCTCGCCCTCCGCGAGCGAAACGAGTCCCATCTCGCGAGCAAGGCCGCGGACGAACGTCATCTCGCGGTCGATCTTGCCCTTCTCTTGCGCGGCGGCTCCTGCCGCCAACATGCAGAGGACGATGGGGGAGAGGAGCGATCGGACGCCGAAGAGGCGCCTTTGGGTGCTGCCGATCACGGGCGGACTCCGGAATGCAACAGGGCAATCAATCGAAGGAACGCCGCTGGCGCGCCAATCGGACGCCAGACGGACGAGTGCCGACGCAGTCGAGGGGTCGACAGACGCGCCGGACACAGAACGCGCACAGTAGCGATCGGTTCAAAGAAGCCAATCGCAGGCGCGGCGCACGGTTTCCCGCCGCGCGCCGCCAAAGAGCAGGACTACGACTGCAGGACTACTTCGCTGCCGCGGCGACCGAGCTGTCCGCCGAAGGCATCGTCTCGGGTTCAAGTTCCCCCATGATCACGATGCGAGCGTTGATCAGGATGAGGATCTTGCGGTTCTGCAGCGACGAGCCCTTGCGGCTGAACAAGAACGAGAGGCCCGGGAGATCCTTCAGGATCGGCACGCCCGAGACCAGGTTCTGGCGCTCCACGAGGCGCATGCCGCCGAGCATCATCGTCGCGCCGTCCGGCAGCGTCACCGTCGTGCGGACGCGCTGCAGGGCGACTTCGGGCAGCTGGATCGAAATCGGCTGACCGACGCCAAGCGTCGTCGTGAAGTTCGGGATCGGGCGGTTCAGCGTCATCACGGTGGGGCGGAGCTCCATCGTGATGAACTTGAGATCGCTGTCGACCACGGGGCGCACGTCGAGCGACACGCCATCGTAGATCGTGCCGATCACCGGGTTCGCGACGCCGGCGGCCTGCGCGATTTCGACTTCGAAGTCCTTGATGTAGCTGACTTCGTTCAGCACGTGCATGCTGGCGCGCGTGTTGTTGTAGATCAAAAGGCGCGGGGCCTCGATCTGCTCACTGCGCTCTTGCTTGCTGACCGCGCGCAGCACCGCCTCGACCTCGGTGTCGTCGAGGAACGCATACTGCAGCGAGAGGCCGCCAGCATTGTTCATGGACGTGCCGCCGAGCGTGCGATCGAACAGGTGTTCGGCGCGCGCCATGTAGTCGCCGTCGTTGCCGTCGTCGAAGAAGATGCCCGGCTCGGTGCCGGTGCCGACGAGACCAGGGGTCGCCGGGTTCTGCTGCTGCGACGGACCGAAGTCATCGAAGCCAGCATTCGGGCGCGTCTCGAGGCCACGACCAGCGACGCCTTGCGCTGCCTGGTTGCCGAGGCCGCGGAGGTCGACACCGACATCTTCGAGGAAGTTGTCTTCGACCTTCAGGAAGCGCGATTCGACGTCCACTTGGATGCCGACGTTGCGGCGCAGGTCGCGCAGTAGCTTGAGAACGCCTTCGTGCGTTTCCTTGTCCGCGCGGACGAGCAGCATGCCCGCCTGGAAGTTCATCGTGAACGGGCTGCCATCCCAGCGGCCGGCTGCGATGGCTTCCTTCAGGATGTCCTGCAAGCGGCTGTCATCGACAACCGCGGGTGCGGGATCTTCATCCACCTCCGGGAACAGCGGCGTGTCGTCATCCGGGGCCTTCAGCTTCAGGTCAGCGCCCGGCTTGCTGCGGAAACCCGTGACGAGGTCGCTGACGTTGTAGCGCTCGAAGTAGAGGTTGCCGATCGCGTTCTCGGGCGTGACGAGTTGCACGAGGCCATTGCGGATGCGGTAGGCCACGCCCGTCTGCGCCTGGATCACCTTGAGCGCGTCCGAGACCGAACGACGCGACAGACGGAAGTCCGTCAGGGTGGTGGCCGCGGCGTCCATGCCCGCGACATCCGGCCCGACGACGAAGGTCACGCCCGTCAGGTTGCCGTAGTAGGTCGACCAGTCCTGGACCGTGGCGCTCGGGAAGTTGTGCTCGAGGACCTGCTCGTCCAACTTCTTGGCGATCGCGCGGTTCTCGGGGCTGTCGAGGTCCGTCACCGACGTGAAGCTCGCCTGCTGGCGCTGCGACACTTCGGCCCAGCGGATCGGGTCGAACACGACCGTTTCCGTCTGCGGCACGTTGCTCTGCTGGTTCTCGAGGATCGTGGCGTTCCACTCCTGGCGCCAGCGCTCGCGGTGCATCTCCATCGCGCTGTTGTGACGCGCGCGGTCCGCGATGTCGCGGAGGTCGGTGGCGGCCTGGTTGGCCGGATCGATGGCGAGGGCCTGGTCGATGCGCTCCACGGAGCCCGCATACTGGCCAGCGAGGAACTGCTTGTTGGCATCCTCGAGCAGGCGCTTCACGCGGTCTTCCTTTGACTCCTGCTGCTCCTTCGCGAGGCGGTCCAACTCCGACTTGCTCGCCGATTCCATGTTGGCGAGGGTCTGCTTGTCTGCATCGACCTTGCGCTGGCTCGCGGCCTCGAACTCGGCCTGCGTGCGCAGCAGCAGCGGATCGTTGGGCTGGAAGTGCGGCGAGAGGCGCAGCGTCGCGAGGGCGCGCTGGTAGCTCTCGATGGCACGGCCGTAGCTGCCCTGCTGCATGTGCGCGTTGGCCTGCTCGAGTTCGCGCTCGACCAGCGTGCGGTCGCGTTCTGCGGCGATGCGGTTGCGAAGGATCTCGTCGGCGAAGCGACCGCCGACCGTGGCGACGCGATCACCCAAGACTTCGTTGCAGCGGCGCAGGATGTCGCGCGCCTCCGCGTTCTGGTTGTCGAGTTCGAGTGCGAACGCCGCTTCGTTGCGGGCGTCCTCGAACAGGCGAGCTTCCAGCGAACGGCGCGCGTTCTTCAGTGCTCCTTCGAGCAACGCCTGCGTGCTGGGCCGCTCCTGCGGGTCCTGCTGCTGGTCGTAGAAGAAGGCAGCCAACTCGTTGGATGCCGGGTCGCGCGACGGTTCGCCCATCGCCTGGCCAGAATTCGTCTGCGTGCCGGAACAAGCAGCCAGAGCGAGCAGCGAGGACGCGCAGAGGCCACGAAGGCGCAGGGTCTCAACCTTGATCATGACAGGCCTGCCCAAAGAGGGGTTAGCAGAGAGGGAGTAGCAGTCCGAGGGGTGGACGAGCGGGAATCCTTCGTTGCTACGCCTGCCGCAGGGGCAACGGCAGCTCGCAAGCAACCAAGGAATTGCATCAGCAGGGAACGACGAGAAAGAGCACTGCGGAAACGCGTTTCGTATGCGCGATCGTGGGCTTGCGACGGGTGCGAACCGAACGCATGCGAGCGGGCAAACGGGGTCGTTCGAGCAGCCTCCGAACGGTTCGAACGCACAGTTCGGACCGCAAGGGTCGGCGGACGGTAGCGATGCCGCAACGCACGGTCAAGAACAGCCAACCGTCGAAAACAACGCGATTTCAGGCCTCGGCCGACTTCGCTTGGCGAGGGTCTTCCGGACGGCCGAGCATGCGGTTCACGCGCTTGATGTCCTGCCACGTCTCCGGCTTGCGGGATGGGTCACGCAGCAAGAACGCGGGATGCCAGGTGACAACGACTGGAATGCCGTCGTAGCTGAGTTCGCGGCCGCGCAGCGCGCGCATCGGTTCCTCGGTTCCGAGCAGGTTGTGGGCGGCAACTCGGCCGAGAGCCACGATTACCTTGGGCTGCAACAGTTCCACCTGCTGGCGCAAGAACGGAATGCACGCCGCGACTTCGTCCGCTTCTGGGTCGCGATTGCCCGGCGGACGGCACTTGTTGATGTTCGCGATGTAGACGTCTTCGCGTCGGTATCCCATCGCCCCGTCGAGGATCTTGTCGAGCAGCTGGCCGGCTGGCCCGACGAACGGGCGGCCCGTCTGGTCCTCGACCGCGCCCGGTGCTTCGCCGACGAAGAGCACCTCGGGGCGGCGCGCTCCTTCGCCGAACACCACAGACTTTCTCGTGTCGCACAGTTTGCACTTGCGGCACGCCATCGCCTCGGCGCGCAGGCGCAGCAGCGGGTCGTCTGCTTGGGCCGTCTCGGCGATTGTTGCGGCGGCTCGCGCAGGGATCGCGATTGCGACTTGGGTTGCCGCGGCAGGAGTCGCAACGGGCGGAGGCGCTACTTCTCGCTTCGGCGACTCATCAACCGAAGCGCTCGTTTGACGGTCCGCGCCGCGTTCCCACGGCATGCGCCGCGGCTCCGATGGGGCGGACACAGATCCCACGGGCTTCGATGCCGGCTCGACCGCGTGCTCGCCCGGTTGCGTAGCCGTGCGCGCCGGGACTTGGAGCAGCAAGTCCATGCCGTAGCCGAACGCCGCGTTCTGCAAGTGCAGCAGCAGGTCGTGACGTTCGGCGCCCATGGCGAGCGTTCTAGCCTCGCCTTCTGTGCTTGGCTACCGGCCCGCCGCCTTGGAGGAAGATGCCATAGCTGTGCGCGAGGCTCGGCCGGTCGCCGAGCGCGATCACCGAATGCCATGCGCAGTCGTCGAATGCTTGCGATGGCAGCAGGATCGAATCGCCAGCTTCGAGCACGTAGACCGCACCGTGCGCCGAGAGCTGCTGCGCAAACGCTTCGTCGCGGTTGATGCACTGCCACAGCTCGCGGTCCTCGCCGCGGTCGAGGCGCAGGATCGCGAGGCGCTCGTCTTTCGCCGCGCCGTTCCGCACCAGGATCCGCGCAAGCCGTCGCTTGCTGAGCGTCAGCCATGCGGTACGGCCTTCGAGTTGGCTGAAGCAGACGCCCGACTGGCCGGGCTCCGCGTCGTGATGGAACACCGCTCCGCCGTTTGGCGCGTTGTTGTAGAGGATGCGTTCGGACAGCCGGAAGGGCCGTCCCAGCAAGCCCGCGAGCAGCGTTTGCAGCGGCGCGCATTGGTCGATCGCCGCGCATTCTGGGAACGCGCGACGCGCGAGCTCATCGACGGCGCGGCACGCGCGATCGGTGGCACGCAGCCAGCCATCCGGCGCGCCATCGCCGCTGCTGTGTCGAATGCGCATCGACATGTCGGTCTCGTCGTTGGCGATCCAGCTCGCGCGCGCCCACAGATCCTGTTCGCCAGCGAACTCGCCGCTCTCGGCGCGGAAGAACACTGCCTCAACGTCTCGCGGATCGTCGCTTTCGCCGCTGCTGCCGGCATAGGCGAAGTCGGGGTCCTCGCCCATGCGGGATTCCAACTCGTCGAGGAACTCGCCGCCTTGGCGCAGTCGCTCGAACATGGCGAGCGACTCGTCGATCGCCGCGGCGCAAGCCTCGAGGCCGGCGCCGAGGATGCCTGGCAAGAACACGGGCTCGCTCGCGTCCCAGCTAGCCTTCGCGCGCGGGTAGCTCGGGAGGTCGCGCCGCAGCGGCATCACGTATCCGAGCTTTGCATTGCGGCGCTGTAGCAACTCGACGCGGCGACCGCGCGCCGTCCATGCCGCGGCGATCGCTGCGTCGGCGAGCGGGAGGATGCGCGCGTTCGGCATCTGAGGCGGTCGGCGCAGGGTTGGGTTCGAGTTCACGGCGCACACGCTACCGCTCTCGCGAACGTGGTCACGCGGCGTGTGCTGTGGTGGACGCAACAGAATCGGTGTGCAACAGTCTTGCGCCCTTCCCCGCAGCCAGCCCGCCGCGAACTGATGCACTCTTCTGCAGCGCCATCCGCGCAACCTTTGCCCGCCGCGCACTCTGCTCCCGTTCTCGGGCGCGCGTGGATGTCGGCGATCGCGCTACTGGTCGTGACCTTGGTCGCCTACGGGCCGAGCTTGTGGCGTGCGCAGTTCCTCAACTTCGACGACAACTTCTACTTCGGC
>CAIYFF010000477.1 GCA_903925435.1 uncultured Planctomycetota bacterium
CGATGGTCCCTCGCCACGTTCGCAGCCTTCGCGGCGTGCAGCGCATCGCCCGCAACAAGCTCGAACTGCGACGACTTCTTCATCGGCTCGAAGCTCGCCGCGCACTACGCGCACGAGCCCTACGACACGGCGCGCACGAAGGAGACGAGCAAGGTGTGGCACGACGTGTATGCGCCCGACGGACGCCGCATCACGAAGGGCCTCGGAGGCGAGTTCGAACACCATCGCGGCCTGTTCTTCGCGTTCCACAAGACCGTGCACGCGGGCCGCACGCTCGACTTCTGGCATTGCCGCAACGGCGAGTCGCAGCAGGACGTGGGCGTGTGCGACGTCACGGATCTCGGCCTGGACAACGACTTCCGGGCTGTCGCAATCGAATGGCGCGACGCAACGGGCAAGGCCGTCGTGCGCGAACGTCGCGCGTTGCGCGCGCTGGCGCTCGATGCACGCACATGGCGATTCGACTTCGTGTCCGAGCTGCGCGCCGACGAGCCGGTGAGCCTGTCCGGCGACCCGCATCACAGTGGCTGCCAGTTCCGCGCGCTCGCGGAGTTTGCGGAGAAGGACGGCAAGAAGGTGACGTTCGTGCGGCCGCCGAATGCTGTTGCGCATGCGAACGACGAATGGACCGACTGCGCGTGGATGGCGATGGTCCTGCCGCTCGACGGCGAAGCGGTCACCGTGCTGCGCTGCGAGATGCCCGGCAATCCTGTGCCCGTGCGCTGGTCCTCGCGCGACTACGGACGCTTCGGCTCGACGTTCGCGCACACGCTGCAGCCGGGCGCTGCGTTGCGCGTGTCGTATGCGTGGATCGTGTCGCTCGGCGCGCTCGATGAGGCGCGTTGCGCGCAGCTGGCGGCGCAGGTCACTTCCACGGACGGATCGGGATCCGGAACAACTGGCGTTCGGTGATCGGCGCTGGAGCAATCGAGCAGAACAGATAGACGTCGCCGCCGCCTTCGGCAGAAGGCACGAACACTTGGCGATCCGGCCAGAGTCCCAATCCCACGTGCAACCCAGGCAACTCGGCGTAGCGGAGCCACTCCAGCGTCTTGCCGCACACGATCGCGCACCAATTGAGCGGCTCAGGCGTCCCTGTTTCCCGCGCGGACCGCACAGGCTTGTCCGGAGCCCTCGCGGTGAAGAGAAGGTCCTCTTCGCCGTCCCCATTGCAGTCGCCGATCGGCGTCAGGCCCGACGACCAGTGTTGGCGGAACATCTCCTCGGGGAATTCGATGCGCACTACGAGTTTTGGTCCGTCGGCTTCGCGTTCGTAGCGCTCGAATCCACCGTGGTTCGTCGGCGTCGCGCGCACGACGCTGACCACCAGTGCCGCGCCGAGACGGGCGCGACGTGAGTGGATCAACGCGCCTGAGATCGGAGCCTGCTGCAAAGGCCCGATGTGACGAAACGAAGGCTCAGCTCCGGTGGTCCAGATCCAATTGTGCGTCACGGGTCCGCCCGTGTCCGAGTCGTTGAAGTGACGGAACAACACGACGTCCTTCGCTTCGGGCAATGCGCGCACGGCGAACAACGACAGCCCCTCCCACGACATCGTTCCTGCGTCGGACCAAAGTTCCGCGCCGGTACGCGAGTCGAGCACCGCGACATAGCCAGCCTTGTGCGCTCCCGTCGCAGCGCTCGTGCGGCACGAACCGACTGCCACGTCGGGAGCCCCGTCGCGATTCCAATCGCCGACCAAGTCGTGACTCAAGAACACTCCTTCGTCGCCGTGCTTGCCCTGTGAGGGAATCCTCGGCCACGTCCAGAGCACGCGATCGTCGCGCGACCCAAAGCAGGCGATGAGCCCGGCGAAACGTGTTCCGCGCGCATAACTGCTTCCATCCGTAACGACGCGCTCCTGTTCGCCGTCGCCATCCACATCCTGCACCCACTGCACGGCATGCCCGAAGGATTGGCCGTCCTCCGAGTCGATCCTGGCGTGCATCGCTTCGGGAGGCAGTTGTCGCCAGTTCGCGAAGTCACCGATTGGCGCCTCGTAAAGACTCCGCTTCATCCCGTTCGACGCATTCCACGCCAACACGGGCACTGCGGATCCCGTGGTGCGAAGACCCGAAAGACTCGGGTTGCTTCCCACCGGATCGAATCCACTCACTCTCAGAACATCGAGCTTCGGTGCGCTGGTCGGCAGTTTCGTCCTCCTCGGTGCAACCTGCCCGATTCGCGGAGCGGGATCTGCGACGACGGCAAAGCACGGAGGTTCATCCTGCCAGTGTCCGCCGAAGACCACGCCTTCGAACAGCTTCACGAGCGCGACGTTGACGTTGGGCTCAGCGCGCGAGCGCATGCGGGCGCGAATCTCGAGCCCCATCGCCCCGCGCTCGCTGCGCAACTCGACGCTGCGGCCGATTCGCCCCGCTGCGTCCGCATGCACGGGGACGGCATGATCACCGTCGAGCACAGCTTCGATCTCGAGTTCGCCGCCGGGTTCGAAACCTGCGCGCAAGTAGACGATCACGCTCCGCATCGGCTCGGGGAAGCGGCAACGCAGCACTAGCCGCGCATCGGCACCGGGGTCCGTCGGCGAGAAGGCGCACGGTGTCGACATCAAGTCCATCGGCACGACCGTGGCCTGCGCGAGGCCGGTCCACTTCTCCGCATCGGTGTCGATCGTGAACTCACTCGGCAACGGCGAATGGACACAGCTCCACGTGCGGCGGAACGAACCGTCGTATGCAGCCAGCACTCCGGGCAGCGTGTGCACGTCGACTGCGTGGACGTTGCGCAAGTCGACCTCTTGCGTCTCGGTGCGGCCACGACCATCCCTCGCAAGAATCCTGTAGCGGCTCTGAGGCAACGACGTGTTGAGCCCTGGAATGCTCGACGAAACCAAGTTTCCGTCGATCTCCAGCTGATCGCGCGGCAACCCGACGTCGATCGGGTTCCACTGATGGCCCGAGCTCCACGCGAGCAAGGAACGCCCCTCGGTCAAGCGGCTGTTCACGTCGGGGCTTCGTCCCGGCATCGCGGTGATCAGCGTGACCCACTGCGCGCCCGGCCCGTCTGTCACCGCAATCGTGCGGCGCACGGGCAGCACCTTGTCGCCGCGCAGTTCGACTTCGTGCATTCCGAACGGCAGCCAACGCGGCGCGCCCAACGACACCTTCTGGTCGCCATCGACGATCGCAACCGCGTCGAGCAATCCACAGTTGGCCAGGAACATCACGTCGCGGCCGCGGGGCCACGCTGCCACAGCGAGCGCCACGATCGCAACGAAGCAGACCATCGAGACTGCCGCGACAATGCGACGATCGCGCATCGCGCGCACGGGCCACGAGGGCACGCGCGCCTTCACTGCGCCCTGGCCTGCTGCCGCGCGCAAGTCGTCTTCGAGTTCCTTCGCGGTCGCGTAGCGCCGTTCGGGCCGCGGATCCAAGCAGCGATAGAGGATCGCCTGCACGTCGACCGCAGCCTCACGGCTCTGCCGTGCATCGAGCAAGAACGCGCGGCGACGACGCTTCAGCACGTCGTCGACTTCCTTGCGGAAGTCCGTGCCGAACATCGCGCGGTAGATCAGCAAGCCCACCGCATACACATCGGCGCGGCGGTCGACCGCGCCCGGATCGTTGCCGAACTGCTCGGGCGCCATGTAGGCGAGCGTGCCCATCGCGATGCCGCTCTGCGTGAACGACACGCGGTTCTGATGGTCACGCGCAAGGCCGAAGTCGATCAGCACGGGTGACAAGTCATCGCGCACGAGCACGTTGCCCGGCTTTACGTCTCGATGCACGACGCCGTGCTCATGCGCCTCGTGCAGGCCGCTGGCCAAGTCCGCGAACAGGCGCAGCATGCGGCGGCGATAGCGCGGCGAGAGTCGCATCGCAGGCCCCCGCTCTTCGATGTCGCGCAACAACTCGGCCACGGCGGGCAGGCCCGCCGCCATCGGGTCGCTGGTCGCAAGCGCGGTCAAGAAGCGCTCGAGGTCGGAGCCGCGCACGAGGTCCATGACCAGCACGCCGGTGCCATCCGGCAGGATGTCGTGCGCGCGGTAGCGCACGATCGCTGGGTGGTCGAGTTCGCGCAGCAGTCGGCACTCTTGCACGAAGCGAGGCCGCGCAGCCTCGGCGACTCCGGGCACGAGCTTGATCGCAACGCGAGCGCCATCGCCATCGACGCCGTCGTAGGTCACGCCCATTCCGCCTGCGCCGAGGATCGCGTCGAGTCGGCAGCCGAGCACCGTCTCGCCCGCCATGCCAAACAGCTGGTTGCGCGCAGCCTGCCGCGCGCCGAGCAGCTCCGCGAGCGCCGCCATCGGATCGCCATCGGCTTCCTCGATGCGCTCTTCCCACTGACGCAACAGCTCCTGCTGCGTCGTCGGCTCCGACTCTCCTGGTTGTGCGTCGCGGCTCGTCATCGCTGCGCGCGGGAATCCGTGTCGTCCCCGCCGAGGAGCGCAGCATGGGCGTGCGCCACGGCTGCTGCAAGCGAGTGCAAGCGTCCGCGCAATGGAGCGCTGCCCTACTTCAGCGCGTCGGTGATCTCGCGCAGCGAGGCCGCGAGTTCTGCCACTTGCTGCTCCAGCCGCACGACACGCGCTTCGAGGCTCATGACAGGCTCGCCATGGCTGGCGACCGCGCTCGGCGCATGGATTGCCGCGTCGCGCGCTTCCGCCTCGGCTGCACGCGCCAGCGGATCGCCAGCGAGGCGATGCGCCCACCGCCGGTCACGTTCGCGCGGGCCGAGCGGCAACTGCGCCACGAGCGGCTCCGGACGCGATGCGAGGCGGATCAAAATCGCCTCGATCTCGGTTGGCTCCGCATCGACACCAAGCCGCTGAACGCGCGGCTTCAGTGCGCCAGGAGCCTGCGGGCCGCGCAGAAGCAGCTCGCACAACACACACAGCTCCGGCTTGGTCAGGCCCACGCGCTCGATCGCCTTGTGCCGCCACTTCGTCGAACGACCGCCGCCGTCGATGCGCGCGACCCAGCTCTTCTCCAGCAGCGATCGCAGCGGATCGACCATGTCTTGGTCCCGCAGCTCCATGACCGGATCGCGGTTGTTGGACTGATTGCAGCCCATCCGCAACGCGTTCTCGGTGAGCGGATACGTATCGGGAACGGTGGCTTCCTTCTCGATGAGGACGCCGAGGATGCGCTGTTCGAGCGGGTCGAGCATGCAGCGATGCTACGCGATCACGTGGCCATTCCACGCGGTTCGGCAACGCGCACGCCGTGCCGTTGCTGCACTGCATCGGCGAACGCGGACAACACGGTCGCTGCCGAAGTCCGATCGCGCGACGGATGCACGGGATCGCCCTGCGTGCCCACGAAGGGCAAAGCCACGTCCGCGCATGACACGGTTTCGCCATCGTGCCGACGAAGGGTCCACAGCGCTTGGATCGCTGCGCCGAGCGCTGCGGCCTCAGGTTCTGCGACGACGCGAACAGGAGCATCGAGCAGATCCGCAAGCATGCTGCGCCACAGCGGGTTCTTGGACGCGCC
>CAIYFF010000478.1 GCA_903925435.1 uncultured Planctomycetota bacterium
CGTTCGGCGCGATTGCGACGAACGGGCAAGTGATGACCCTCGGCCTCTGAGCCGAGTCCGGTCACGAACGCGGGCGTGAAGGACGCCCGCGTTCGTCCACGTGGCGCGCGCGGCCGTTTGTCGCCGCCGTCGCGCCGCGGATCGCAGCGCCGTCATCATGCGTGCGCGCATCCGCCATCCTCGCGCAGCGAACTTTCGCCGCGTCATCTCTGCGCACTCGCGCGCCTCGCATCGCGAGCGCCCTTGCGCAAAGATCCGCGCCCCGTCGAGGATCCATCATGCTGCGTCATCGCTCCGCGTTTGTTCTCGCATCCCTGCTGTCGTCGTTCGCGTTCGCGCAACAAGGCCAAGCCGACTCCGCGCCGCGCCCGCTCGCGGACGTCGCGCGCGGCACCAGGATCGTCGCGTCGAACGATGGCGCGGATCTCGACTGGAACGCGTTCGTCGCGCGCCTTTCGCAACACGACGCCGTGTTCTTGGGCGAGACGCATCTCGACGACATGACGCATCGCGTCGAGTTGGCGGTGCTCGAAGGATTGATCCGCGAGAAGAAGGGCAAGGTCGTGCTGTCGCTCGAGATGTTTGAGCGCGATGTGCAGCCTGCGATCTCCGCGTGGCAGAAGGGCGAGATCTCCGAAGCGGAGTTCTTGCAGCGCTCGCGTCCGTGGGGCAACTACGTCGAGGACTATCGTCCGCTCTTGTTGTGCGCGAAGCAGAACGGCGTGCCGATCGTCGCCGCCAACTTCCCTGCGATGCTGCGTCGCAAGCTCGGCATGGGCGGCAAGGACGCGATCGCGAAGTTGAGCGAGCAAGAGCGCGCGTTCATGCCGGAGACGATCCTGCCCGCAAGCGAGGCCTATTGGCAGCGCGTCGAGCGCGCGACGCGCGGGCACATGGGGTCGGGCGGGCAGACCGCAGAAGAGCGGCTGTATGACGGCCAGAACCTGTGGGACAACGCGATGGGCGACGCGGTGAGCAAGGCGGTCGCTGCGCACGCTGGCTCGTGCGTGCTGCATGTCGCTGGCGGGTTCCACACTGCCTACCGCGATGGCACGGTCGCGCAGTTTGCTGCTCGCAGCAAAGACGCGAAGTTTGCGACGGTCGCGATCTCGGCCGCAGGCGCGCTGCATCGCGCGCAGCCGCAGCGCGACGCGGACGAAGCCGACTTCATCGTCTATGCGCTCGCCACGGCGCGCAGCGAGTTTGAAGGGACCTACGCGGTGACGATGCAGTCGGAGTTGCGGTATCGGCTGCATGTGCCGCATGGCGCGATGGCGCAGAAGGCTCCGCTCTTCGTGTGGGTGCCCGATGCTTCTGAGGACCCGGAGGACGCGCTCGCGTTCTGGACCAACGCGATCGGCGATGCCGCATGCGTTGCGGTGGTGGAGCACGCGTTTGTTCAGCCCCAAGCGGACCTCGGCAAGGGTGGCGCATGGCAGTCGGGCGATGGCTTCCGCGCCGACTACGGCGCAGTGCAGTCTGGCATCGAGCAGATCGTCGAGTACCTGACGCGTCGCATGCCGGTCGACGACCAGCGCACGCTGGTCGCTGGCTCAGGCGCTGGCGGCGCGGTCGCGATGTGGACTGCGCTCTATTCGACGTGGCTGCGCGGCCCAGTGCTCGCGATCGAGCCGCAGGACCTGACGCGGTTGTCGATGGAAGCGTTGCCGGACAAGGCGCCGACGATCGAGCGGCTCGTGATCGCTGCAGGTGACGCGCAGAAGGCCAAGGTC
>CAIYFF010000479.1 GCA_903925435.1 uncultured Planctomycetota bacterium
CGGCGACGAGGTTCTCGGCGAACTCGAGCGCCATCTCGAGATCCGGGATCAGGAACCGGTTGCCCTGCGCATCCTGGTAGATCTGGCCAGCCGACTTCAGCGTCGCGCCCGAGTACTCGAAGCGGTCTGGAGGCGTCAAGTCCGCCGGTCCCGGGACGTCGACACCTTCCGTGCCGAGGACCGGCACCACGTGGCGCGTGGCGATCTCGCTGCGGATGCGCTCCAGGTGCGTGCGCGTCGCGACCTGGTCCGGAGCGTCCTGCGTGTTGGAAAGGCGCAGGCGACCCGAGCTATAGATCGAGCGCACGGCGCCGCGCTGCATTGGCGACGTGGCATCGCGGCCGCCGGGAGCCGCGTTCTCGTCGAGCAACGCGTGCATCGTGGCCGCCGAGATCGGCGCGCCGGCGAAGTTGGTGCCGGGGATCTCGAACGCCGTGCCGTCCACCGAAGCGGGGATCGTCACGGTGAGACCCTGCGCCTGGAACGACTGCGATCCAGGATTCACGGCGGTGATGGGGCCTTCCGTGAGGAAGGTCTTCGGCGGCTGCACCGGCGTGAGAATGCGGCCGTCCGCGAGTTGCGCAGTCGTTCCCTGCGCGGTGAGGCTGGCGGCGAACAGAAGCAACGAAGCAGTAGCTAGCGAATACGCGTTCATGGTGAGGAACAGGTTGTGCAAGCCAGCGCGATACGAGCCCAGATATGCGGGCTGCGCTGCATGGAAAGACTCCGACCGAGGATGCGGCGAATAACCGCGGGTGAGTCCTCAAGCAGAGTTCGCGGGTATTCGATCATTGGCCCGCTTCAGTTGCAAGGATGTGATACGCGTCGCGCGCGGCGAGCATTGCGTTTGAGCGTCATCGTGGGCTGCATTCTTGCATCATGGAGTGGAAGCGGCGAACGTCCTTCCCCATGACGGTCCCGGTCCTCAAGACCTACAAGCTGTTCGTCGGCGGCAAGTTCCCGCGCAGCGAATCTGGTCGCATCTACCAGCCAGCGTCCTCGCCTTCGGTCAACGTCGCGCGCGGCAGTCGCAAGGATTTGCGCGATGCGGTGCCTGCGGCGCGCGCCGGTTGGAAGTCGTGGAGCGGCAGCACCGCATATCTGCGTGGCCAGATCCTCTACCGACTCGCCGAAATGCTGGAGACGCGGCGCGATGCGCTCGTCGCCGAGCTTGCCGCATGCGGCGAGAAGCGCGCAGCAGCGCAAAAGGAAGTCGATGCGTCGATCTCGCTCGTGACTTGGTATGCGGGGCTCTGCGACAAGGTGCAGAGCTTGCTCGGCAGCCAAAACGCGGTGCAGGGGCCGTTCTTCGCGTTCAGCACCGTGGAGCCCACCGGCGTGATCGGCGTGATCGCGCCCGAGCGGCCGTCGTTGCTCGGACTGCTGGCGCTCGCGCTGCCTGCGCTCGCTGGTGGCAACGCGGTCATCGCGCTGTGCAGCGAGTCCGCGCCGCTCTGCGCACTCGCGCTCGGTGAAGCGCTGGCGACGAGTGACATGCCCGCAGGCGCCATCAATCTGATCGCGGGTTTGCGATCGGAGTTGCTGCCGCACTTTGCGTCGCATCGCGACATCGATGCTCTGCTTGTCGCCGGCGAGCCCGAGAAGAGTGTGGGCCAAGCTGCCGCGGACAACTGCAAGCGTGTTCGCTACTGCGCGCTGTCCTCCGAAGAATGGCGTGATGTCGCGCGGCTGAAGCAGTTGTCGTGGGTCGAGCCGTTCGTCGAAGTGAAGACGCTCTGGCACCCGGTCGCGCAGTGACGCCTGCCATCTGCACGCTGTGAAGAACCACCCGGCCCGTCTGATCCAGAAGAAGCGCGACGGCCTGCCGCTCGCCGACGACGAGATCCTCGACGCGATCTCCGGCGTCTGCGACCAGTCGATGCACGACGCGCAGCTCGGCGCGTTCTTGATGGCGATCCTGCTCAAGGGCATGACGCGGAGCGAGACGGCGACGCTGACGCGCGCGATGCGCGACAGTGGCGTGGTGCTGCCACGTTGCGGTTCTGCGCCGCGCGTCGACAAGCACTCGACGGGCGGCGTCGGCGACAAGACGAGCATCTTGCTCGCGCCGTGGGTCGCGAGCTGTGGCGTGCACGTGCCGATGATCAGCGGCCGCGGCCTCGGCCACACGGGTGGGACGATCGACAAGCTGCAAGCGATCCCCGGCTACCGCACCTCGCTTTCGACGGACGAGTTCTCGCGCGTGCTCGCGAAGTGCGGCTACGCGATGGCCTCGGCGAGCGCCGACATCGCACCGGCCGACCGCCGCATGTATGCCACGCGCGACGTGACGGGCACCGTCGAGAGCGTGCCGCTCATCACGAGTTCGATCC
>CAIYFF010000480.1 GCA_903925435.1 uncultured Planctomycetota bacterium
CGCTCGGAGCCGTAGAGGACCGGCTGCATGCTGCCGCTCGGGACGACGTAGCGCTCGGCAACGAAATGCCTCATGGACTGCAGGACGACGCCCGCCACCACCGCGACCGCCAGGGCCTCGCGAAGCAGCGCCTTCATGCGGAGAGGGCCCCTTCTTGTAAGGAAATATTGCCGAACCCATCCATTCGGCCGTCCGTCGTTCCACTGGGTAGGCCTTGCCCCATCGAAGGTTGGGAACGCGCCAGCTGGATTCCGCACCGCTTCATGCGGTCGGGCGAATCCGGGGCTGGTTGCGGCTGTGGAAAAGTCGCTCTAGATGGGCTGGCCACGAACCCCGGGGTCGCTGCCCCGGACGCTCCAGGAACCCCATGAAGAAGACCCCTCGCGCCATCCCGTTCGGACGCATGCTCGACCTCTGCGACGACCTGCAGAGGATCCGCGTGCGCATCGCCGACCCCACGACCGGCCGCGACGAACGCGAGCGCCTTCGTCGTCAGACCGAGCGTCAGAAGCTCAGCCTGCAACGGCAACTGAGTGCCTACCGAGGGCGCGGTCCGCTGGCGAACCTGCTGCGCAAGCATCGGCTCGACGCCAACGAGTTCGAAGTGTTGGCCGTGCTGCTCATGCGCGCGGTGCGCGCCGAGGAGCCGGAGCTCGAAGGCCGCCTCATCCTGGGCAGCATCTTCGACACTTCGTTCGGCGTGCTCTCTGGCCTGCATCTGTTGGCGGAGGATGCCCGTTTGCGCACCAGCGGTCTAGTGCGCGTGGCGACGGATCAGCCGCTTGGGACCGATGTGTTGGAAACTCGGTTCCGCCTCTCCGACGTGGCGCTGCAAGCGATGCGCGAAGAAGTCTCCGGTCGCCGCTCCCAAAAGAAGCGGCCCGAGGATTCGTCGGGCTACCGCAGCCAGCGCGAGTTGCTGCTCGATCTCCGCATGCTGCACAACCACTACGTGCGGCGCAGCGAGGTGCTGTTCGACGAAGCGCGCTGGAAGAGCCTGCACCCTTCGACGGACGACGCGCCCTGCTTGCAGAAGCGCATCGATGAGCTTTGGGCGCACATCCGCACGCGCATCCTGCGCACCGAGAACCCCAGCAACCTGCCGCTCCTGTCGCTGCTGCGAGAGCACAAGCTGTCGGACGAGGAGACGATGGTCGTCGTGCACCTCTTGTTCTCGGAGCTGTTCACCGGCGAGGCGCACGCGCAGGCGGCAGACCTTCTGTGCCTCGTCAGCACCGACGACGCCTCGCTGCTGCGCGCCCGCAAGCTGCTGCACAAGGACTCGGCGCTCGTGAAGGGCCAGATCGTGGCCCTGGAGGCCTACGTCGAGAACCGCGAGATGACGGCCGAGGTGCGGCTGGAGGATTGGGTCGTCACCAAGATGCTCGACGACTCGGCGCCGCCGACCGGCATCCAGTCCGAGGAACGGTTGCGGTGGCACGACTACCTGTCGCAGCTCGACGGCAGCGACGGGTTCTTCCGCGACCTCGATGCGTGACGCCGAGCGCGGCCGTGTTGCATGATGGCCGCATGACGCGCATCGAAGAGTTGATCCACGACTGGAACGCGCAGGGCGGCACCTTCCGCCCGGCGCGGCCCCTGCAGTTCGACGACGAGACCCTCCGCGACGGGCTGCAATCGCCCGCGGTCAGCGATCCTTCGCTCGAGAAGAAGATCGAACTGCTGGAGTGGATGGACAAGCTCGGCATCCAGACCGCCAACCTCGGCTTGCCGGGCGCTGGCGGGCGGCCGCGGCAGGACATCCTCGCGATGGCGCAGCACATCGTGCGCAACAAGCTGAAGATCGGCGCCAACGTCGCGTGCCGCACGGTCGTCAGCGACATCGAGCCGGTCGTCGAAATGACGCAGAAGGCGGGCATGCCGATCGAGGTGTGCGCGTTCATCGGCAGCAGCTACATCCGGCAATACGCCGAGGACTGGACGCTGGAGATGATGCTCGACAACACGCGCAAGGCGCTGACGTTTGCGCGCGAGCACAACCTGCCGGTCATGTACGTGACCGAGGACACAACGCGCGCTCGGCCCGAGACGATCACGGCGCTCTACAGCCTCGCGATCGAACTCGGCGCGCGCCGACTCTGCGTCTGCGACACCGTCGGCCACGCGACGCCGCAGGGCACGCGCGCCGTCGTGCGCTTCGTCCGCGAACTCGCGGACAAGCACGACAAGACGATCGGCGTCGACTGGCACGGCCACCGCGACCGCGACCTCGGCATCGCCAACTGCCTCGCCGCAATCGAGGCCGGCGCGGACCGCGTGCACGGCTCGGCACTCGGCGTCGGCGAACGCGCCGGCAACGCGCCGATGGACCTGCTGCTCGTCAACTGCCGCCTACAGGGCTGGATCGACAACGACCTGTCGGCGATGCCGGGCTACGTCGCCGCGGCGTCGAAGGCGCTCGAAGTCGACATCCCGCACAACTATCCAGTGCTCGGCAAGGACGCGTTCGAGACCGGCACCGGTGTCCACGCAGCCGCCGTCATCAAGGCCTTCCGCAAAGGCGACATCGCGCTCGCCGACGCGGTCTATTCGGGCGTGCCCGCTGGCATGGTCGGCCTCCAACAGACGATCGCGGTCGGCCCGATGAGCGGGAAGTCCAACGCCACCTTCGTGCTGGAGCGCCTGGGCATCGATCCGACCGAGGCGCGCGTGCAAGCCGTCCTTGCCGCCGGCAAGACGAGCAAGCGACTGCTCAGCGACGACGAGATCCGCGCGGTCGCCGGCTCCTGCTGAGGTCTCAGTTCGGGGCGAAGAGGCTCTTCCAGCATTCGCCCCGTCAAGCCACCGCACGACGCCCGCCGATGTGCCGGGCGTGACGGAAGTGCTCGACATGTCAGTGGTCGACGAGTTGATCTCGCTCTCCGACGACGGGGATCCCGAACTGCTCCTGGACCTGATCGGCCTCTATCTCGCCGACGCACCGAGCAAGCTCGACGCGGTCGAGGAGGGGATGCGAACCGGCGACCTGGACAAGGTCGAGCGCGCCGCGCACTCGCTCAAGGGCTCGTCCGGCAACCTGGGCGCGCGTCAGTTGCAGCACACGTGCGAACTGCTGCAACTGCGCAGCAACGCGGGCGACCTCGCTGGCACCCGCCGGGCCGCGGCTCAGCTCGAGGCGATGTTCGACGAAGTCCGAGGGGCGCTGCTCAAGCTGCGCGACCGCTTCGTCTGAAGCAGGCGACCGGCGCACGGCGCGCCTGTGGGATCAGTTGGCCCGTGGGATCAGTAGGCCCGCGCGATCAGTTGGAAGCGTCGGCTGCGTTGCGCCCAGCGGGAGCCTGCTTGCTGGTCTTGCGGGAGGCTGGGGCCGCCTTGGGCGCAGCAGAAACCTGCTTCGCCGGCGCCTTCTCGGGGCGCGGGATCTCGACGATCTTCGAAGGGACCGATCGCTCCGCGGTCCGCGTGGGGCCAGCCTGCGGAACCGCTGCGACCGCCTCAGGCTTCCAGTCCGCCGCTTGGTCGCGGTAGATGCACCGATGGCACTTGTGGTAGTGGCAGCTCTGCCGCGACATGCACTCGTCTGCCGCGATGTGATGGACGATCAGCGGCATCGACGAGGACTTAGGAGTCGGACAGTCGCGCATGGAAGAGCCTTTGGTTTGGACCGACTTGGGGGCATCCAAGCCGCCCCGAGACTGCCCCGGGGGCGCGAGACGATAGGCAGATGAAGAAATGCGTCAACGACCCGCAGCCCACGCAGCCTTGCAGGCGGCGACCGCGTGCGGGGCCATGTGGCTGTGGCGCGACAGTTCGAAGCAAACCGGTCCGGCGTAACCACCTGCGCTAAGTCCGCGCAGCGCAGCGCCGATGTCGAGGTCCCCCTCACCCGGCAGCAGGTGCTCGTGCACGAACCGCCGCATGTCCTCCATGTGCACCTGTGCGAGCAACGGGGCCACTTCGCGACAAATCGACGCTGGGTCGCCTTCGTCCTCGACGAGCAAGTGCCCGACATCGAGCGTGAGCGCCGGCGCCTCTAGGCCGAGCGCTGATGCGACCTTGCGCCACTGCGCGACCGTCGCAACCGCCATCCCCGGCTCGGGCTCCAGGGATGGGATGAGTCCCTCCGCGCGGATCGCCGTGCACGTGCGGCGGATCCCGTCGAGCAAGCGCTGCTCCGAGTCCACCCCCGGCGAACGATCGATGCCCGCCCAGAACGACACGACCTGTGCGCCGAGGTCGCGGCCAAGACGTGCGGCGCGCGCCGAGAAGTCGATCCGCCGGTCGACGGCAGCTCGATCGCGCGTCATCAGCGTCGGCTCGTGCTTGTGACGCGGATCGAGCAGGAAGCGGGCGCCGGTCTCCACCACCGGTCGCAGCGACAGCTTCGCCAGCAGTGCCGCGATCGCGTCGACTTCGCGCGGCGTCGCACAGAACGGGTC
>CAIYFF010000481.1 GCA_903925435.1 uncultured Planctomycetota bacterium
CGCGCGCCAACGCGTTGGTCGGGTAGAGGTAGAGGGCGCGCGCTGCGAGCCCTTCGCGCAGCAACGCGTCGAGCACCGGCAAGGGGTAGCACAGCGACTTGCCCGACGCCGTCGCCGTCGCGACGACGCAGTGCTTGCCCGCGTGCAGCGCATCGGCGGCTTGACGCTGGTGGCAATACAGCTCGATCGCGCCGCGCCCTTCCACCGCGCGCCGCAACTCGGGCAGCACCCACTCGGGATAGGCCGCCATGCGCGCAGGCCGCGGCTCGTGACAGTGCCACGCCTCGACCTTTCCGGGCCCACCCTCCTCGTTGCGGCGCAGGCGCTGCACGAATGCGTTCAGGTCCACGACGAGACCTCACGCCAGAGAACCCTGTTGCCGGTGCCGCCCATGGGCGGCGGATGCTAACGGAACCCGAACTCGGTTCCAGTCAGGCCGACGCGGGTTCGCAGCACGGCTGCAAGAAGACCTCGTCGAACTGCCGCATCACGTTCTCGGGCGAGAACCGCGGATGGAACGCGTTGAAGTCGCCTTGGACGGGCCGGAAGCGCGCGAGGATCCGCCGCACCCCTTCCGCATCGCGGTAGTAGACGCCTTTGTTGCCAAGCGTCTCGATGTGGCTGCGGTCTGGGCTCAGCAGCCAGGTGATCACAGGCTTGTTGCGGATCGAGAACTCGGCGCACGACAGCCCAAACGTCTCGCCCTCGCGCCGCGCATGCAGCATCGCATCGCAGGTGGCGATGAAGCGCGCCTTCGCTTGCATGTCGACGATCGCCGGCAGATGCACGATGCGCGGGTGCGGTGCGCAGAACGGTCGCGTGTTGAGGAACACAAACCAAAGGTCCTCGCGCGCAGCCACCGCGCGTGCGACCTCTTCGTGCACGAACGGGATGTCGAACGTCGATGCGCCGCCGTGACGACCGAGCACCGTCGCATCGCGCGGAATGCCGAGGCTCGCGCGCAAATCGCCATCCGCATTGGGCAACCAAACCATGTGCGGCACGACCGGCACGCGCGGCGCTGCCTTGTCGCCGCGATGGTCCGCAACCCAATCCGACACCGCCGCGTAGATGTCCCCGTGCGGCTCCTTGCACTCGAACACGCAGTGCACCGCAGTCTTGCCGTGCGGTGGGCGCGGTCGCTCTACCGCAGGGCGCGCACCGTGGTCGATCGCGTAGTAGAGATCGACGGGCCGCAGCAGTTCTTCGAGGTCGCGACGATCGCGCCACAAGAACACCGAGAAGCGTGCGCGGAACTTGTCGAGCGCCGACACGTCGGCGCGCGACGGGCACAGGATCCACGACCGGTTGCCGAGGATCTCCTCGTTGCCGAGCGCGTAGTCATAGAGCGCTACGTCGGTGCCGCGCTCCAGTAGGTGGCCCGCATCGAAGGCCACGATCCGTTGCAGAGGAATTGCCATGATCCGCCGAGTGTCGTGGATCGGCAGCAGAGCCCCCCGCGATGGAGCACCGCGGCGGAGTTCCCGTGCGCCCATCTGCTGAGACGGTGTCGCACTCCTGCACATGGGCCTTGCTGCGAATGCACTTGAGACGCGCCGACGGTCGAATCCCCCCTAGTTGTCTTGCCTGCACCCCGCATCGCAAGCGCTTCTGCCGCGCCCTCTGACCCTCACCCCGACGATGACTTTGGCCACCAACGACCCCGCACTCGGCGCGCACCCCGCAGCGCTGCCGGCCAACGAAGCAGCGCGCCTCGAGACACTGCGACTCTGCCGCATCCTGGACACCGAGGCCGAGGGCGCCTTCGACGACATCGTGCAGCTGGCGGCGACGATCTGCGACACGCCGATCGCGCTGATCTCACTGGTCGACGAATCAAGGCAGTGGTTCAAGGCCAAGGTCGGCCTCGAGGCGCCGCAGACTCCGCGCGACATGGCGTTCTGCTCGCATGCAATCCTCGGCAACGACGTGATGGTCGTCGGTGACGCGACCAAGGACCCGCGCTTCTGCGACAACCCGCTCGTCACCGGCGATCCGGGCATCCGATTCTACGCAGGCGCACCGATCCTCATGGACAACGGGACTGCGCTCGGAACCGTCTGCGTGATCGACCGCAAGCCGCGCGAATTGTCGCTGATGCAACGGTCCGCGCTGCGACTGCTGCGCCAGACCGCAGCCCACCTCGTGGAATTGCGACGCGCGCGCCAGGACCTGGACGCCGTCAGCAAACTGCTGCCGCTGTGCAGTTGGTGCCGCAGCGTAAAGACCCAGAGAGGCGAATGGGTCGACCTGCACCAATACGTGTCGCAGTCGATGCCCGTGACCCACAGCATGTGCCCGGACTGCCAGCAGCGCGAAATGAGCGCGATCAGCGCGCCCGCCTGACCGGCTGGCGTGCGGTCGGCAGCGCAGTCGTTTGCTACTGTCTGCGGCTCATGCGCCGCCTCGCCATCGCCGCCAGCTTGTTGTTCCTCGCCACTGCGACTGCGCAGGAGCTGCGATGGAACCTGCCGGAACGCGGCGCCGCGCGCTACCAACGCGACCTGCGCATCGAGAGCTCGGTCGAACCGAGCAGCGCGCACGCGAGCACGCCATGGTCGATGGATGAACAGGCAGCCGTGGTGCTCGACGGCGAACTCGACGAGAAGAAGAAGCGCATCGTCGAGCCACTCTTCGATCTGCGCGACGTGCTGCCGCGCCTTTGCCTCGACCTGTCGCAAACGAAGCAAGGCAAACAATCGCTGCAGCTGCGCAGCGTCGAAGTCGGAGTCGACATCGATGCGACCTACGGCGCGCTGCAGCCCGACGGATCGCAAAGCGTCGAAGCGACCTTCGTCGACTGGAACCAGAAGGACCTCGGCAAGGATCGCAAGCACTTCCCGCTCGTGAAGGGCTCGCTGCGCGGCGCGCGCAAAGTCGATCGCGAGAACGGCCGTGTGCAGAGCTTCGATGGCGTGATCGAAATCGAGGCGCAGTGGTTCGACAAGCCTCGCACGGTTCGCACCACGATGCGCGACGCGTGGACGTTTCTCGAGGTCCTTGAACCGAAGGATGCGAAGGTCCGCACGATGGTCGCGGAAGCGATTCGCAAGGCCGCCGAGTCGCTGCAGAAGAACCTTCAGCGGCTGTGCGACCCAAGAGAGCCGAACGAGGATCCCTACCACGACCACCACCCTGGCGAGCTCGCGCTCGCGCTGCTCGCGATCGTGAAGGGCGGCGGCGACACGAAGTCCGACGCGGTGCGCAGCGCGTATGACAACTTGCGGCGACGCAACATCGAGGGCACCTACAGCCTCGGCGCCGCGATCCTCGCGCTCGAAGCGCTCTACACGCCAGCCGGCGAATGGCAGGCGATGCGAGACGGCACGATCGACGCGCCGATGGTGCGCAAGCTGTCGGCCGAGGACTTCGCGCTCGTCTCGGAGTGGACGAAGCGACTGCTCGACAACCTCGACACGACGACGGACCCAGCCTATGTGCGCCGCTACCACTACGGCCCGTCGAAGCTGTGGGACAACAGCACGACGCAGTATGCGTTGCTCGGCCTCTACGGCGCGCAGCTGTGCGGCGTCGAGATCTCGCCGCAGGTGTGGACTGCGTCCGCCGCGCACTTGCTCGCATGCGATCGCGCAGTCGGCAAGGAGGCGCCGCTGCTGATCACGAGCCATGCGGACCGCGACCGCATCGAGCAAGGCAAGAAGGCGACGCGAACGGGTGGCAAGAAGGTCCAGCCATCGGGCTTCGGCTACCAGGACGGCAACGACCTCACGGGATCGATGACGACCGCAGGAGTGTCCGGGCTGTCGCTGTGCGCCGCTGCGCTCCGCGCGCAGAAGAAGGGCTCGCCGAAGCTGCTCAATGACCTCGACGCTGGCGTGCGCAGCGGATTTGCGTGGCTCGAACAGAACCTCAGCGTGCGGCGCAATCCAGGGCCCATCCATGCCTGGGGCAGCTGGAATCACTACTACCTCTACGGGCTCGAGCGCGCGTGCGAACTCAACCACGTCGCATGGCTCGGCGGCCGCGATTGGTACTTCGAGGGCGCGATGCAGTTGCTCGGCCAGCAGCACACGGACGGCAACTGGGGCGATTCGATCAACACGTCGTTCGCGCTGCTGTTCTTGAAGAAGTCCGCGCTGCCCGCGATCACGGGGCGATGAACGAGCGGCACTGCGCGGTAGCCTGAAACGCCGCGATGAACCGCCGTCTCCTCCGCCTGCTCGCCCCGCTGGTCGCCACTGCGATCGGGCTCTGCGTCGCTGCTCTCGCAACCGAGGCGCTGCTGCGCGTCACCGATCCAATCGGCCTCAACTACGACGTCGAGTTCACGCGCTACCGCAACGAAGCGCTGCGGTTCGACTGGGAAGGCAAGGACCCCGCGTCGATCGACCTCGACGGCAGGCTGTTCCGCCACAAGGAGAACCTCGATCTCGACCTCGGCAGCTTCCGCATGCGAACCAACGCGATCGGGTTCCGCGGGCCCGAGATCGGCGCGAAGAGCGATGGCTCTCCGTTCCGCGTGCTCGTGCTCGGCGACTCGGTCGCGTTCGGCTGGGGCGTCGACGAGAGCGTGACGTTCTTGCGCCGGTTCGAATCCGAATGGAACGCGGCGCACCCGACGAAGCCGATCGAGGTCTGCAACGCGGGCCATCTCGTCTACGACACCGTGCAGCAACTCGCGTTGCTGAAGGAACAGGGCCCTGCGCTCGCGCCCGACCTCGTGCTGCTCGTCTATGTCGTGAACGACATCGAACCGTCGCGCGACATCGTCGAAGAGAACCTGCTCGGCAAGCAGGCAGATGCCAACGAAGCCGTGCCCGACGCGGGCGACGCGTGGACTGCGTTCGCATCGATGCTGCGCTCCGTCGGCATGACGGCGACAGCAGAACTGTGCGTGCTGCAAAGCGATCCGGTCGCGCGCTTTCGCAAGGCAGCCGGCGCAGACGCGACCTATGAGCCA
>CAIYFF010000482.1 GCA_903925435.1 uncultured Planctomycetota bacterium
AGGAAGGTCAACTGCGTGCCGGGCGCCGCGAACGCGTCGCGAACGTAGGCAGTGGCGATGTTGGTGTCCAACGTCGGCGAGATGTTGCCCGAGCACACGTGGCCGATCTTTTCGCCGTTGGCGCAGATCTCGTAGCCCTGGCGCGGGCAGCGCTTGCTCGTGGTCGTGATGCCGACGAGGCGGCGGCCGGTGCCGCCCTTCTGCTGGATCGCTTCGAGCGTCGATCGACCGACGAAGTCGTGCGTGAACTTCACGGCCCAGTCGAGGCCGGCTTCGAGCGGGTTGGTCGTCTCGTCGATCTCGTGGCCGTAGAGCGGCATGCCCGCTTCGTGGCGCAGCGTGTCGCGCGCGCCGAGGCCGATCGGCTCCAGGCCGTCTTGCTTGCCCGCCGCGAAGAACGCGTCCCACACCTTCGTGGTCAGATGCTGCGGCGTGTAGATCTCGAAGCCGTCCTCGCCGGTGTAACCCGTGCGCGAGATCTCCATCACGGCGCCGCAGATCGTGCCGCGAGTCCAGCCGTAGTACTTGAGCGACGCGAGGTCCGCGTTCGTCATCCGCTGCGTGATCTGCTGCGACAGCGGGCCTTGGATTGCGATCATCCCGAGTTCGTCGGTCTGGTCGATCACCTGCACGTCGAAGCCCTTGGCCACGTTGCGCATGATCTCGAGGTCGCGCGCGGTGTTGCCCGCGTTGATGACGACGAAGAACTCCTTGCCCTTCGACTCCCACTCCGACGGCTCGCGATAGACGAGGATGTCGTCCTGCGTGATGCCCTGGTCGTTCAGGATCATCGAGTAGCGGATGCGGCCCGCCGGGATCGCTGCGGCGTCATTGGTCTGCAGTCGCTGCAAGAACGCCTCGGCCTGCGGCCCGCGCACGCGCACTCGGCCCATGTGGCCGAGGTCGAACAAACCGGCCTTGGTGCGCACGACGCGCGCTTCGTCGAGGATGCCGCGGTATTGGACCGGCATGTTCCAGCCGGCGAACGGCACGATGCGAGCGCCGAGGCTCGCGTGAACGGACTTCAGGGCGGTGTCGCGCATGGCGTTTGGGGCGGCGGAGTCTACGGATGCGCCCCTGGGAAGGCACGCGCTCGCTTGCGACGAAGGCGAAGGTCGAAGGCGACCTTCGTTGGGAATCAGCCGCCGAGCTTGCGGGCCAACTCGTCGAAGTCCGCGGTGCGGACATCATCGCGGCGAAGCGGCGGCAGGTTGCGGAAGCGATCGCGCTCCGTGGTCGACAGGAAGTCGTCGCGGCCGTCGCGCGCGCGCGGCGCGGGATCGCCCACTTCCATCTGCGGGCTCTCGGAGATCGGGCCATACATCAGCAAGTCGTCGGACGACTCGGTCGGCATCTCGGCGCTGCGCACCGTCGACCGCCGCGCCATGCCTTGGCTGCCGGGCCGCACCGAGCGCCACGTTGCGCGTTCGCCAGTCTCCTCGAACGGCGATCCGACGAATCGGGCCTCGATGCCGTCGGGGCCGGGCCGCATGCGGGCGAAGCGCTCGGGGTCGATGTTGCGCGCGTTGTTCATCTCGCGGCGGTAGCCGGCGAAGTCGCCGTTGCCGAGCGCGATGCGGCCCAGGTGCACGTAGGCAGTGAACTCGTCACCGCCGAGGTGCAGCACGCGCTCGAAGGCGCGGCGCGCGGTCTCCTGACGTCCGAGTCGGAATGCGACCACGCCCATGAGGCCGGAGCCGCATGCAGCCAGTCGCTTTGCCAATCGTGCGAGGAATGCCAACATCGAGCGGGGGAGGGTAGAGGCGGCGGCGCAATGCCGCAAGGTGCCCAACCGGCGCTGCTCGATGCGCAGGATGTGCCGATGCGGTCGTGCGTTCCGCCGCGGCGATTCGTCGTGCATGCGGTCCTGCGCAGCCGCCCCCTTTTGGCGGCGTCGGATTGGACGGATCTTGGGCCGACTCAACGCAGCCCCCTCTGGATGCCGATAGCGAAGCGATCCGCGGGAGCCCGGAATGCTCCTCGGCAACACCGTCGCATGGCACTCAGAGGGGATCTCGCAAGCGTCGACCTGGCTCAGGTCTTCCAGATGCTTGCGCTCAACAAGAAGACCGGCTTGTTGAGCATCCAGTCACCGCGTCTGTGGGAGGTTCTCTACTTCCACCCGCGCGGCGTGACCCTCTACTACAACCCGCACGGGTTGCTCGATCGCGCGCTGCAGACGTTTGTTCGCGTGGGTCGCACGGAGCAAGCGGCGATCGACGAGGTGCGCGACCATGCTGCGCGCCATCAGCACGAGTTGTGGGATGCGCTGCTCGCGGGCGGCTACCTCACCGAAGAGGAGCTGACGGCGCAGATGCGCTACGAGGTCGAGGAAGAGATCTACGAGCTGTTCTTCTGCCGCGACGGCCGCTTCGAGTTCCTCGAAGGCAAGGACTCGATGCCCGAGCGCGAAGGCGTCGTCGATCCTCGGTTCTTCTTCAACACCGAGAGCGTGATCATGGAAGCCGCTCGTCGCATCGACGAGTGGTCCTACATCGCGGACAGGATCCCGTCAGGGCTCGAAGCGTTCCGTCGTCGAACGAAGGCCGCTGCGCCCGAGGACCTCGGCGAAGAAGGCGCGATCGTTCTCAACTGCGTCGACAGCCGTCGCACGGCCAGTCGCATCGTCGAGGCTTCGGGGCTGTCCAACTTCGTCGTCTTCAAGATGCTGACGCAGTTGCTCGACGCTGGGATCGTCGAGCACGTGCCCGCCGACCAGTTGCTCAAGATCGGCCAGGCGTGCATGCGCGACGGCCGCCATGAGGATGCGATCTCGCTGTTCGAGAAGGCGCTCGAGCTCGAGGTCGGCGTGCCCGATGTGCACTCGCTCGCCGCCGCGGCCTACAAGCACACGGGCCAATTCGAGCGCGCCAGCTACCACCTCTCGTGCGACGCTGAGTTCCGCATCGCGAGTGGCGATGCGCGCGGCGGCGCCCTGCGTTTGCGCGCCGCCACGCTGATGCTGTCGACGGATCTCGCAGCGCGTGAGCGGCTCGTCGAAGTGGCGCTCTCGCATCCCGAGGTGCGCCTGCCTGATTTCGACGCGGTGGCCGAGGGCAAGGAGCTGGTGGACTTGTGGCTCGCCGCCAACGACCTGCGCCGCGTGCGCGGTTTGCTGGAACGGCTGTTGACGGTCCATCCCGAGGACATCGAGCTGAAGCATCAGCTGATCAACGTCCACACCAAGGCGGGCGACCAACAGCGCGTAGTCCAACTCTACGAGTCGATTGCGAAGTCGCTGGTGGCGCAGGATCGGCCGATCGAGGCGATCGCCGCGCTGCAGAAGATCCTGATGCTCGACCGGTCGCGTCGCGACATCGCCGAGCAAGTGCGGCAGCTCTACGCCAAGGACGAGCGTTCGCGTCGTCGTCGGCGCGCGCTCGCGACTCTTGGCGCGTTCTGCGCGCTGCTCGTGGCGCTCGGCATCGCGTTCTCGGTCTATGACGAGACCGCGGCCGCGGAGTTCGCGCACATCGACGTGGAGACCCGCGTCGCCGCCGACGAGTTCGATGCGGCGGCCGCGGTGTACGACGAGTTCCTGGTCAAGTATCCGCTCACGAGCGCTTCCAAGCAGGCGCGCGCGGAGCTCGTGCGCATCGACGGATTGCGCCAGAAGCGTGCAGCCGAGTTCGAAGCGCAGCGCGCCGCTCGCGACGTCGAGCGCCAGAAGCTGCGCGGCGACTACAAGACGGAGTGGGCGCGGCATCGCGAGCTGTTCCAACAAGGCAAGCCCGAAGAGGCGCTCGCCGTCGTCGAGAAGGTTCGCGCAATGGTTGCGGCTGCCGGCGGTCCGGACGACATCGCCTGGTCGCTGGAGGAGCAGGTCGACAAGACGTGCACGATGTTGCGCGACTTCGTCAAGAAGGCCGCTGACCTGGCGGACAAGCGCGTGCGCGCGCTCGAGTCCGACCGCGTGCAGGACGCGTGGTCGTTGTCCGTCGAACTGCATGGCGCCTACGAGATCACGGAGTCCGCGCGTCGGTCGCCGATTCCGTTCGTGCTGCGATCGCGTCCGCTGGGCGCGCGCGTGCTCAAGGATGGCAAGCCTGTGATGGTCGAGCGCGACGGCAAGACCGTCGCGGCCACGACTCCTGCGCTGCTGATGTGTGGCAAGAAGCCGGAGGCGTACACGCTGGAGCTCGAGGGCTTCTCGTCGGCCCAGGTCACGGTGCAGGCGATGCAGCGTGCCGGATGGGAGGCGCCCTTGCCCGTGATCCCCGCGCACCGCGTTCACTTTGCCGAACGCGTGCAGACCGAAGTCGCGGCAGCTGGCGGCTGGGTCGTCGCGGGCTTGCGCAACGGCAAGCTCGGCATCGCTTCTGCGCGCACCGGCGAAGCGCTCCGCATCGTCGATCTCGGCGGCCTTCGCGCGGTCGAAGGGTCGCCATTCGCGATCGGCGATCGCGCGTGGTACTTCACCAACGAAGGCACGTTGGAGTGCATGTTGCTCGAGACCGGCGAGAGCGCGTCGGGATGGCCGATCCAAGCGTCGAGCTTGCCGCAAGGTCGGGTCACGCTGCGCGATGGCCGCATTCTCTACGTCGATCGCGACAACGTCGCGCACTGCGTGGACCAGACGAGTGGCCGCGTGTTCTGGTCGCGCGCGCTCGATGCGCAGACGACCGGAGCGCCTTCGCTCGAACGTCGCATCGCGCGCATTGCGCATCCCGACGGCCGCATCGTCCGCATCGACGCCAACGACGGGAAGGCGCTGCCCTCGCACAAGAGTCCGTCGCCGCCGACGACAGGCGTGGTGGCTCATGAGGACATGCTTTGGTTCGGCTGCGCCGACGGCAAGCTGCGCGCGATGGACGACCGCACCGGTCGCATCGTGTGGACCTTCGACCTCGGACGCGTCGCGTCGGATGGCGAAGTCGCCTGCACGCGCACTGCGGTGGTCGCCGCGGCAGATGGTCGCATCGTGCTGCTCGACAAGCGCACTGGCACGCAGACGGCGCAGTCGCTGTTGCCGGCGCCGATCGTCTCGATGCGCATGCATGGCGGCAGCGTGCTGACCGTCGCTCGCGCACAGACTCCGGGCAACGACGACGCGCGCGACATGCTGCAGGCGCGCGATGCGTCGACGCTCGCGATGCAGTGGGAATACGAGGACACGGGCATCTTCTCCGGCGCTGCTGGCGTCGGCGGAATGTTCGTGGCCGTGGCGGGGGCCGACGGTGACGTCGTGCTGCTGCGATGATGTCCGGGCCGAACGGGAGGCGACGGTGAATCTGATCCAACGTCTGAAGATCTGGAAGGAACTGCGTCGGCTCGAGGCGCGCGTGCGCGAGGAGCCATCGCCATCGACGTTCGTCGATCTAGGCCAGGTCTTCCTCAACCTCGACATGCAGGAGCGCGCGCTCCAGGCAGCTGAGGATGGCCTGTTGCTGTTCCCCGACTCGGCGGAGCTCAAGAAGCTGCGCACGGTTGCGCGTCGCGGCGTCGATCGCGCGCGCACCGACGAGTTGCGGGCGCGCATCGAGAAGAACCCCTCCAACCGCCTGTATGGCGAACTCGTCGCGATCCTCGCCGAGTCCGGCGACGCCGGCTCGCTACACGCGACGTGCGAAGAGTGGAGCGTGCGGTTCCCGCACGACGCAGGACCGTTCCTCTGGCTCGGCCAGTCTTGCTTGCAGTCGTTCTACCGCAGCCTCGCGTCGCGCGACGGCATCGAAGCGGTCGCGGCGCTCGAGCGCGCGATCGGGCTCGAGCCCAAGCAAGTGCGCGCTCGCGTGCTGCTCGCGGAGCTGTTCTATCGCGTCGGCGCCACGCAGCGCGCGCGCACGCTGCTCGACGCGGTTCCGTCGGAAGGCGACGACAGCGAACTCCAGAACCTGCGGCGCCAAGTCGCAGCCGCGCGCTCGCTCGGCAGCGATGTCGAAGAGCTGCTGCGCTCGGCCGAGGAGAACGGACTGCTGCCCAACGCGCCGCCGACTGCTGCAGTCGCTTCGCGTGGCGATGACGGCATTGCCGCGATCCGCGATTCGCTCGCGGCGATCGCGGAGATGGAAGGCGTCGAGAAGGCCGCATACATCCGCGGCACGCGCGCGCTCGTGAAGGGCGACATCAAGGACGGCAAGGACCCGTTCTTGCGCACGGTTCGCGTGGTCGCCAAGGCAGGTCACCGCTACAGCCGCAGGCTCGACGTCGGCAGCTTCAAGCGCGGAGTGATTCAGGGCCCGTTCGGCGTGTTGTGCATCTGCTGCTACGGCGAAGTGCTCGCCGCGGTCCAGTGCACCACGGATGCGCCGACGGATCGCATCCTCGCCGAGTTGCAGGAAGTTGTCGCAAGCTCGCTCTACGCGATGGGAGTTTCGCAGTGAACCCGATCCAAGAAACGCTCGAGGACTTGCGCCACGTGTCCGGAGTGAAGGGCTGCATGGTCGTCACGCACGATGGCCTCGTCGTCGCCGACTCGCTGGGCCCGCGCTACCGCCAAGACATCGTCGCGGGCTTGTCGTCGTACCTGGCGATGACGACCAACCGGGCGCTCGCCGAGGGCGGACTCGGCAAGTTCGATTCGTTTGTGCTGCATGCTGCGCACGGCAAGTCGGTGTTCCACGACATCGGCGAAGCGGTCCTCGTGGTCCTCATGGACCAGTTCGCGGACCTGGAGCAAGGTCGTCACGAGCTGCAGTCCGCAGCGCAACGCCTGCGCCGATCTGCTCGCCTCGGCTGAGCGACGGTATTGCTGCGCAGTTGGCCAAGCGGCCGCGCGAGGCAGGCACGGAAGCCTGCCCTCGTTCGCAAGCGCTTGTGCCCGAAGAACCCAGCGCGCGCGTGGCTGAGTTCCCGCTCGCTTGCGGCTCCACCGCTGCGGAATGGGATGTAGCCCCGTGGCGGTGCGACCGAGCGGCGGATCCGGATCTGGATCGAATCGCCACAGTCGCGTGCCTTTTCCTCAAGACTCCGGGCAAGTCTGGCCGATCACGGACCGACGACCCGAGCGAACGTCTCCGTGCTGGAGCGCGTGGTATCGGGCTGTCTCACCGACTGCTGCTTGGAGCGACCGACCTATGGTCCAGATCAACTTCGCGCTGAAGGAAGTCAACTGCAAGATCGTCTTCTACGGTCCCGGCATGAGTGGCAAGACCACCAACCTGGAGATCGTTCATCAGAAGGCTCCTGAGGAGAACAAGGGCGAGCTGACGTCGATCTCGACGGACGGCGACCGCACGCTGTTCTTCGACTTCATGCCGCTGGACCTCGGCAACGTCGCAGGCATGCGAACGAAGTTCCAGCTCTACACGGTGCCTGGCCAGGTCTACTACAACTCGACGCGCAAGCTCGTGCTGCAGGGCGTGGACGGCGTGATCTTCGTCGCGGACTCCGATCCCGAGAAGATGCCGGAGAACATCGAGTCGTATCAGAACCTGATCGACAACCTGACGGAGTACGGCAAGGACATCCGCGAGCTGCCGCACGTCATCCAATACAACAAGCGCGACCTGCCGAACGCGATGTCCGTCGAGGAGATGGACCGCCAGATGAACAAGTTCGGCGTGCCGACGTTCGAGGCCGTTGCTTACACCGGCGAAGGCGTCTTCCCGACGCTGAAGACGCTGGCGGGCATGGTGCTCGAGAGCATCGACCGCATGGACAGCCGCAGCAGCAAGCGTCCGGCCGCCGAGGCGCCGCGCACTGCAGCTCCTGCCGCACGCGGTGCTCAGCCGACGCGCACTGCCGCTCCGGCCGCGCAGAAGAAGCCCGCTGCCGCTCCGCAGCGCGCAGCAGCCGCTCCGGCCACGCAGCGCGCCGCCGCTGCTCCGGCGACTCGCACGGCTCCGGCGAAGGCCGCTGCCGCAGCGCCCGCAACTGCGGCGACTGCCAAGCTCAAGACTCCGGCCGCTCGCACTCCCGCGACTCCGGCGCGTCCCACGACCGCTGCGCAAGCAGCGCCTGCGACGCGTCGCCCGGGCATGCCTGCGCCCCGCGCGGCCCAGCCTGCGCCCAAGAAGGGCGGCGGCATGGCGATGGTCGTCGGTCTGTCGGTGCTGCTGATCGCAGCTGCCGCCGGCGTCGTCTGGTTCTTCTCGAGCAACAACCTGCTCTAAGCAGGAAGGCGCAGCGATGGGCAACCCAAACAAGATGTCGCGCAACGAGAAGCTGCGCCACGACCGGCTCACCTTCTACAAGGACGACATCGAGCAGATCGACAAGCTGCTCGCTGAGTTCCTGCGGTTGTCGGGCGCAAAGTGCGCGCTGCTGATCGACAAGGAAGGCCACCTCGTCACCAAGCGAGGGGAACTTCGCACGATCGACATCGACACGATCTCGGCGCTCGTCGCCGGATCGTTCGCTGCGACCAAGGAGATGGCGCGCCTCTTGGGCGAAGAAGAATTCACCGCGATGTACCACCAAGGCGAGAGGGACAACATCCAGCTCGGACTGGTGGGCGATCGCACGCTGCTCACGATCCTGTTCGACGATCGCACGACGGTGGGAATGGTCCGCCTCTACGCCAACGAAACGGCGAAGAAGTTGGCCGACATCTACCGCGCGTCGCAGGAGCGGCATGGCGATGACCCTGGCCTCGGCGAGGCCTACGGTCAGGACGCCAAGAAGTCGCTCGACAAGTTGTTCGACTGAAGTCGAGAGCAGTTCGATGCGGCGCTGCCGCGGTCGATGCGCACAAGGCGCGTCCGTCGTTCGTTCGACGGATGCGCCTTGTGTGTTTTACGCACTGCGAGTCCGCGATGTCGCCACGCGCCGCGCGTCGTTCGTGTTGCATCTCGATGCATGCATCGATGCGGTGGCAGCGGTTCTCGCATCAAGAAGACACGATTCTCGAAGATTTTCTGGAGTCCGGAGGTGGTGGGTCACGTGGTGATAATTGATCAATCGCAACGCTTGGTGTTGCTGAGATAAATACCGATTCGCAAAAGCAAACCGTCGAGCATCGTTGCGGTATCTGCCGATGGCTACGGACTTTCCGGTGAATTCCAAACTTCGATCGGCCGATCTGCTTCTTCAGATCAGGCGTTGGTTCGCTTCGTCGTGTAGCGCACCTCCCTCGATCCCAACCCAACTCAAGAACAAGGACAGATCGATGGCTGCTAAGAAGAAGGCTAAGAAGGTTGCCAAGAAGGCCACGAAGAAGGCCGCTAAGAAGGCGGGCAAGAAGACGGCGAAGAAGTGAACCGTCTGTAGGAGTCGCAAGACTCCGAACCAAGGTTTCGAAACGAGGCTCGGCTTGTCCGAGCCTCGTTCTTTTTCGGGCCTCGTTCGTTTCCGGTCGCGAGGTTCGCGACTCGCATCGACCTGCTGCCATCTGCGCGGTCGATGCCGCGGTGATTCCGCCAGCGATCCGATCGCTTCAGCGATCAGTGGAGGCGGTGCCCAGGCTTTGCGCCGACATCCGGCGTCAGCAAGAAC
>CAIYFF010000483.1 GCA_903925435.1 uncultured Planctomycetota bacterium
CGCGTCGTTTTGTAAAGGGAAGCGCTGCGCAATCAGCCGCGCGGCTTGTCGACTTGCTGCGCATCCGCCGCGGCATCGACCGCCTTGTCCTGCGCGCGCTGCAATGCACGGCGCGCCGACATCGACTCCAGCGCTTTGTGGAGTCGTTCCGCGTCTTCAGGCTTCTCGACAATCGCCGTCGATACCGCTGCGTCCGCCTGCGCCAGCGCCTGCGAAGCGCCCGCGAGATCGCCGCCAACAAGGAGCGCGCTCGCGAGGTAGTTGATTGCCTCGATTGTCTGGCTGGTCGTCACTGCCGACGCGACGGCCGTGCGGAACGCCACCACGGCATCGACCTCGCGGCCCATCGTCTGCAGCACGCGGCCAATCCACAGCCGCGCAGTCTGCGCGCGCGCCGTCGCCGGATCGATCGCCGCGGCGTCGCGATAGGTCGCGATCGCTTGCTCGTGCTTCTCTGCGCGACGCTGCATATCGGCAGCGCCGAGCTTGCCGCGCTGCGCATAGCGCTCTGCATCGAGCGACGCGCTCGCGAGATAGCAGCGCTCGGCCTCGCCAACGCTGCCGTGACGCCGCCACAGCTCGGCCGCAGAGAACGCCGCCTGCGCTGCCGCCTTCGGTTCGTCGGCGATCTGCACCGCCGCGACGTCATACGCCTTGGCCGCGTTCTGCAGCGCCGCCAACTGCGCGTCGCCCTGCAGCCCGCGCACCTTCATGGCTTCCTGCCGCGCGGCAGCGAGCGCCGCGCGCGACCGTTCGCCAAACATCGGCTTCTTGGCGACCTGCGACTGCGACTGCGCAATCGGCGCAGCGGGGGCCTCGCCCTGCGCTGCGACCGCGCCAACCAACATTGCCATGCACACCCACGTTTGCTTCCAAACTCGCATCGTCATTCTCCTCGTCATCGTCCCTACGGTTCATTCCCCGAAGTAGCCCGCGGCGCGGGCATGCACTTCGAGGGCTTTCCTCAAATGGACCCGGCTGCGATGCAGCCGCGTCTTCACGACGGACTGGCTGATGCCCAACCGCTGCGCGATCTCCTTGCAGCTCTCACCCTCTTGATAGAACGCGTGCAGGATCCGTCGGCACGGCTCACCCATCGCTGCCATCTCGACGCGCAAGCGATCGATCAGCCAACTCATGGGCACACGGCCGCCTTCGAGCTTCAAGAAGCGCTCGCCCTCGATCTCGGGGTAGACGCACGGTGCGTGCTCAGCGACCAGCAAGGCCTCGCGTGAGTTGCGCCCGATTGCGCGCCAACGCGTCCGCTTGACGATCGTTCGCAGCGCAGCAAAGGCCGGGCGCTCGTGCTGATGGCGCTCGCCAAACAGCCAGAATGCCATCGCTGCCTCCTGCGCGAGGTCCTCTCGCTCCGCATGCGAGAGCTTGTCCCGATACGCAAACACCACGTTGCGCACGCGGCGCATGGCGCTGCCCCAGTCTTGCCGTTGTTGGTCGTCCATCGTCGTTCCTTCCCGCCGCGCACACGCGCCGCCGGGAAAGACCGAGGAACAGACCTTCTGCTATTGCGCAGGATTTCTTCAGCGCTGGGCCATTGCAGCAATAGTGCGCAATGTCCCGGGCATATGCCGCTGCATCGAGCGCCGCCGCTATGACAACGCGGCTATCTCCTTCTTTCCTCGCGCTGAGGCGCCGAGGACCAACGCCCCGGCGCTCCCAGCCTGCCACTCAACTCACTGGCCGCGGGCGCGCTGCGCCCACTCGGACTGGCCGAAGTTGGCGTTCAGCAGATAGCGGCAACGGCCCTGCACGAGCCGGAAGTCTTGGCCGCCCCACTTCTCCGCCGCGAGGATCGCGTTGTAGAGCGCCTCGGCTTGGAGGCTTGCCCAGCTGTTCCTCGTCTCGAGGCGCACGCGGAGGAAGTTCATCAACGCGTCGCGGAAGGGATCGCGGTTGGCCGCGTCGCCCTTCGTCATCGCGACGTAGCCCATCCCGAGCCACGCGCCAGCGCGCGCGTTCTCGTCGTTGGTCTTGCCGTCGAGGATCGCCTGGTAGATCTCGGCGGCCTGGTCGGCGCCGCCCGTCATGCGCAGGCTGTTGGCGAGTTGCACGTTGGCGCGCGCCGCAAGGATCGGCATGCCGCCCTGCGCCTTCGCGACGATGTCGCGCATCTTGGCCTGGAACGCCTTGGCATCGCCGCCTGCAGCGCCATCGGCGAGGGCCGCGAAGAAGTCAGCCTCGACCGCAAAGCCCGTCGGCCACGCGCTCGTCGTCGCCTCGGTCGAGTACTTCTGCGCGAGCAACTTCGCGTTGCCGATGCCGGCCGCGTC
>CAIYFF010000484.1 GCA_903925435.1 uncultured Planctomycetota bacterium
AGAACGATGGACAACGCAGACGCTGCGAGGCGCATGCGCCGCATTCTGCCACGGGCGACGGTGCGCTCACCAGCAACAGGTTGAGCGGCTTCTCCAAAGGCATCTTCGACGGGAACTGCTGCGATCGCTGGCGGTCACTCGACCGCGCGGACCTTGGCGATGTCGCTCAGCGCTTCCCGGCCACGCGCTCGATCCACTCCAACATCGTGCGGTATTGCCAACTGCGCTTGCCCTCGAGCCAACGGATGCCGCCGCCGTGCGTTGGCCGGTTGGGATCCTTCTCACGGAAGGGGTTGTCGAGTTCGTGCAACGGCTCATTGAGCACGAGGCTCGACTCAGGGCTGCGCAGGTCGACCACTCGCATGACGTAGTCGAGCAAGAAGCGAGACTCCTGCGCGTTGTAGGTCTCGCCGTTCTCGGGCTCAGGCATGAACAGCGTGTTGTGGGTGTTGTGGCACTCCCAGCACGCGTCCCCGGTTGGCCCGAGCTCGGTGAAGATCGGGACGACCTTGGTCCGGAACTCTTCGAAGTGCAGCTTCTCGCCGCGGTCCAGCTTCTTGCCGCTCGCCCAATCGAGCACGACGCGGAAGTCGGGATCGCTGGGCTCGGACCACGACACGCCGCCGCCATGGCCTGTGCCGTGCAACGCGCCGATGGCACGGTCTGGATTGAGCGGCTTCCGCAACAACTGACTCTCGAGCGGATCGGCAAGGTTCACGAGAGCCACTGCCGCGTTGTAGTTGCGCGAAAGCTCATCATCGCTCGGCGCGCCATCCTCGATCGGGACGAGAACGAACGAGGCGGCTTGGGCATTGCCGGATCGATGGCACTCCACGCAGGCCTTCGCGCCAGTCGTCGACGGCTTCATCAGAACGGGATGCACGAACGCGACGAACGTATCGAAGTCGAGCGGACTATCGACGCGCTCGACGGCCGCCTTCGGTGCCGGAGCCAAGGCGGGATCGATGCCGAGCGCCAGCGCAGCCTTCTCGCGCAGCGCGGCTTCCGGCAGAAGCAAAGCAGCACGCAACGCCACCGTCACATCCTGGCCTTGCTCCTTGCCGACCAATGCGAGCTCGAGCGCGTCGGATCGCAAGCGCGGACGGCGAGCTTCGAACAGCGACGGGAGCGAAGCCATCAGCTTGTCCCATGGCGCCCCCTTGGCATCCCAGAGAGCAAAGCGCGCAGCTCGCTCACGGTGCTCCGCGATGCCTGAAGCAAACGCGGCGACAACGTAGTCCCAACGAAGCGGCAGCGAAGCGAGCGCACCGCCGGTCGCATGCGCGCGCTCGATCTGCACTTCGGCTTCGGTGCGCAACGACGCATCGTCACTCATCAGCGCGCCCCAGATGGCTCTGCGCGCAGAGTCGTCGGCATGCAACACCGCCGCCCACTCGAGATTCTGTAGCGCGAGCCTGCGCAACTCGAGGTCCACTGCGCTGCCGAGCAGTCGCACCAGTTCGGGAACGAACTCGATCCTCTGGCTGCTCGGATCCCGCCGCAGCCAACGCATCACGCCGCGCGTGCGATCTTGCGCCGATTCGTTTGCGAGTTGGTCCTCGGCAACGAATCGAATCGCGATGCCGTTGCCGGGAAGGTCGTGGCCGCGAACCTCAAGCACATCGAGGCCTCGCAGCGCAGCGGCACGAACCGGCACGTGATCGTCGCCTGCTGTCTCCAACAACGCCGCAACGACCTGGTGACCTGCATGCTTGCGGATCGCAGTGCTGGCCCAAGCTGCAGCCTCGCGCATCGCTGGATCCGGATCGCGCAATGCGCGCAGCACCTGCTCGGCGAGCGTTGCCCCGCCTGGCCCTTGGAACACGACATCGTCCGTGTCGTTGCCATTGGCGAGCCCATTCGAGATGCGGCGCCCGAGTGCGCGCAACACGAGCTTCCGCGACTCTGCGGGGCCATCGCGCAACGCAGCAGCGAGTTGCGCTGCGAGCATGCGTTCGACCTCCTCGTCGCGGGCGCGACGCATCGCGTCGCGATGCGCGTCGGTCGCCATCACGCGCGCGTCATTCCCGTAGAGCTCCGCGGTGTTCTCGTCGCACAGGTCGTAGAGCGCGCGCTCGAGGCTCTCTGCGACCTGCGGCGATGCACCTTCGAGCGCTGCGCGAGCGAGCAAGCGATCGACGATGGCAGGCTTCTCGGCCGCCTTCGCGCGATACCACCACTGCTGCAACGCATGAATCGCGCCGATGCGCGCCACGTAGTCGCGGTCCGCGCTGCAATCGAGCACAGCGTCGAGGAGTTCCTTGGATGCCGCGAGTGACGAAAAGCGGTGGCGGAATGCGCGCAGCGCGCCGCGTCGTGTGCGCACGTCGTCGTTCGCAAGCGCAACGGCCAAGACGCGCTGCGCGACACCGCTGCGCCCCATGGCGCGCAACGCAATGGCCGCAGCGCGCGAGACTGCCTTGCACGGATCCGCGAGGGCGCGCGCCAGCGGATCGATCGC
>CAIYFF010000485.1 GCA_903925435.1 uncultured Planctomycetota bacterium
CTCGACGGCGCGCCGACCGCCGAGCAGTTGGACGAAGAGGGGGCGTGGGCCGAGCCGCGCCGCCGTCTGAAGATCCGCCGGCAGATGGCAGAGCTGCGCGACCGCGTGCGCCTCGAGCAAGAGCTCGGCCACAAGATCGCGCCGCGCGTCCTCGACAGCAGGTGGGACCCGATGCCCGACGGTCCGCCCGCGCCTCCGCAGCAGAGCCCTTCGACAGAACCGCCGAAAGGCTCGTCGTGATGCACGATCGCGAACGCAGAGCCGCTGCCATGTAGCTGCCGCCATGGGTCGTGCGGCGCGTGCCGCACGAGTCGGTCCTCGTGCCCGTGTGCGCCGTTCGCCGTGCCCCTGGCGCATCTGGCGACGCGGCTTCGCTACATCCTCACTTGGCGAGCTCGCGTTCCACGGCTTCCGCGAGGAGGTCTCCGCGAAGGTTGAGGCCCGCGACCTTGCCGTCTTTGCCGATCAACACCGTGAACGGGATCGACGAGACGTCGTATCGCTGCGCGACCTTTGCGCGCCAGTGGCCGCCGTCGAAGACGTGCCGCCACGCCATCTTGTTCGCGGCAATGACCTCCTCGAGCTTCTCGCGATGGCCTGTCCTGTCGAGCGAGATGCCGAGCACCTCGAATCCTTGGCTGTGGAAGCGCTCGTGTGCGGCGACAACGTGCGGCATCTCCTTCATGCACGGGACGCACCACGTCGCCCAGAAGTCGACGAGCAGCACCTTGCCGCGATACTCCGCCAGCGACACGGGCTGGCCCGCGAGGTCCATCGCGGTGAACTCGATCGGCGCGCTGCCGACCGCGAGGCTATGCGCCGCTAGCTTGTCCTTCGCGAGCGCGCCAGAAGGCGTGTCCGCGAAGTCCTCAGCGACGCGGCGCAGCGCTGCGTCGTAGGCCTCGCGGTTCTTGCGGTCGAGGCGGCTCACCATTGCGGCGTCGAAGAGAGCGATCTCCGCGCGATCCGCGGCGGTCGTCGCCGACTGCTCGATCGCGGTGCGGAACTCGTCGGCCCACTCGTTGTCCCTGGCGATGATCTTGATGTTGCCGCTCAGCTCGAGCTTGTCCGTAAGGGACTCGGGCCGGGTGACGACCTGCTGCTTGATGCGACCCTTGATCTCGTCGAAGCCGAGCTGGCTGGAGAAGCGCACTGCCAGCAGGCCAGCGCCTTCTTCTGCAGCCTTCGGGTCGAAGCCCTCCAGCGCCGTCTTCGCGGCTGCGACGAACTGCGTGTGCTTGATCGCCAGCTGGCAGATGGCGAAGCGGACGCTGGTCGCTTCCGCAGACGAAGGGTGATCGGCGAGGAACCCCTCGAGGTCGCGCACGCGTTGTGCGCGGGCTTCTGGGCTCTCTGCGTCGCGCCCCGCGTGGAGCTTGTTGAGCTCCGTCAGTCGCTTGGAGGCCTCCGTCGGCGTCCGCGTGGGCGCACCTTGCTGCTGCGCGAGCGCGAGGCCGGACGAGCAGAGGAGCAAGGAAAGGACAGCGTGGGAGAAAAGTGCGTTCATGGGGTCGCTCCTGGCGTCGATGGGGAAGGGGCGCGCCGTGCCGATCCTTCGGCACGGCGCAGCCAGCGCGTCAGAAGCCCATCGGTCCGCCGGCTGCGTCCGAAAGCACCCAGCCGAAGAGGTTGCCGGCCGCGTCCGGGGTCAGCGCCTGCGTGTAGATCGGCGTGCCGACGAAGAACGGGTCGTTGGGGATCGACACCAGCAGCGAGGCGGAGTTCGACGCGCCGAGCGTGAAGAACGTCAGATCCGGGCTCACGCGCGCGGTGCAACCGGTCATGCCGATGCCAGTGAGGTCGATCGGCAGCGGGCCGAAGCCCGGCGCGTTCGTGTTGCTGAAGCCGAGCATGACCAGCGTCAGGCTCGAGGGCAGGTTGTCGAACGACAGCGACAGCGAGCCGCCGACCCGCGGTGCGCTCGTGATCGTCTGGCGGCCTGTGGGAAGCGAGCCGGCGCAACCGGTGCCGAAGAAGCCGTAGTAGGCCGACGTGTTGATTGCCGTCGTGTCGTAGTAGAGCACGCCGTTCCAGTGGCGGACCGTGAAGTAGGAGCCGCCGTTGAACAACGTCGTGCGCACCGCGCCGGTGGTCAGCGACAGGTCCGCGTTGCTGACCGTCAGCTGCGGGAACGTGGTGGTCGTGCCGGTGTAGCGCACCGACGAGCCGACGACCTGCATCGCCATGCCGTAGGTGCCCTGCGGCAGGTGCATTGGCCGGAGCAGCGCGCACTGCGTGACGACTCCGTCGCCGCCCGTGTAGCTCGTGCCGGTGCCGGACAGGCGCCACTTGCTGATGTCGTTGTCCTTGCCGACGTAGCTCGACTCCGTCAGGTAGATGTTGGTCGTGAACGGCGTGCCGACCGCGGTCGTGCTCGTGTTGACACCGACTGCGCAGACCGTGATGCCCGCGGGGTTCGTGACGTTGAGGTCGGAGAACACCAGGGCGCCGCTGCCGAAACCGTTGACGCCCGTGCCGCCCGCGGCGACGAACGGCGTGGCGAGGTTGTTTTGCGCAAAGTAGAAGCTGCGCAGCTTGGACGAGCTGCGGCAGTTGCGCGTGGCGGTCAGCGTCACCTGGCTAGATTGGCACAGCGTGAGCGCGATAACCGGGTTCTGGACCGTGCTGTCGACGATGCCGTCGCTGTCGAAGTCCCACGCCCACGACGTGGCGGGCGGAGTCGACGTGTCGGTCAGTTGGTAGACGTTGGGCGAGATCGCCGTCGAAGTGAAGTCGGCGACGATGTCGTCGGTGCGGATGTAGCCGGTGCGGGTCAGCGTTGCGGGCGGGTTGACGCCGTCCTGCACGGTGAGCGTGACGTCGAACGCGCCGCAGGTGGTGTAGGTGAACACCGGGTTCGGCAGCGTGCTGTCGACGATGCCGTCACCGTCGAAGTCCCATGCCCACGAGGTCACACCAGACGGGGCTGACGAAGTCGACGTGTCGTTGAACTGCACCGTGAACGGCGAGGGGCCCGATCGCGTGCCCAACGCGCTGAACGCCGAGAAGAGGCCGCCGGCCGGCGTGTAGTCGAGCGTCACGACGATGCCGTGCGGCACCGTCTGCGACAGCGCGCCCGGCCCCGCGGTGTTCGGGTAGCTGCCGCTCGCGTAGCAACGCGAAGCAAGCGCGCCGGTCGTCTGGATGTCGACGCTGACGCGATTCGTGCCGGTCGGCTGGTTGGGCGTGAAGTTGGCGCCCAGCAGGTGGTCGGCGTCGATGTTCAGGTCGCCCTGGTTGGGGTTGTAGAGGAACGGCGTCGTCAGCGTGATGTCGACGACAGTCTGTCCGATGACGCCCGTGCCGTTGCCCGAACCGGGCAGGAACGACACCGGGCCGGAGTAACCAACGACGACGTTCGAGCCTTCGTTGTTCGCGAACTGGTCGCTGACCGCCGCATAGTCGAGCGGGCTCGTGCTGAGCTTGATCGTTGCGTTGGCATACGTGCCGCCGACCCACGTCGTCGTCGCCGCCGCCGCGTTGGCGCGCCACCGGATCCGGTTGATGTAGACCGGGGTGGTGACACCCTGGTTGATGAAGTTGGACCCGTCGTAGAGGTGCTGGACGCGGAGGCCGGCGATCGTCGTCGACGTCGAAGACCACGGGAACGTGCCGCTGGAGTTGCCTTCTACGGTTCCGGTGCCGTTGGGGACCGTGATGGTCTGCGCCGCGAGGGTCGCGGCGAGGATGAGGCCGGAGGCAGCCTGCAGGAGATGGTTGCGATGGAGCATGGAGGGACTCGGGAGAGAGAAATGAGGTCGAACGATCGACGCGCCAACTCAGGAGGGGTTTGGCGCCAGGGAACCCCGCGCAACCGCATTTCGCCGGTTGCGGGCCTCATGGAGTCGGCGAGGCGTAAGTGGCTCTCTTCGCGGCGCACGCGACTGCCTCGGGGCACGGCCGCCGCGCGAGGTTGCCCCTGCGCGCACACAAACAGTGTGGCGGCCTCAGTGTGGGCGGCTTCTGGGCCGAGTCGGCCTCCTACCCAGCCGAGGTTGCAATTCGCCCCGATGTTCGGGATATGTTAGGGCCTTTCCCATGCTCCACACCCTCCACGTCCGCAACCTGGCGTTGCTCGAGTCGGCCGAACTCGCCCTCGACAAAGGCCTCAACGTGATCTCTGGCGAAACCGGCGGCGGCAAGTCGCTGCTGATCGCTGCCCTCAAGCTGCTGCGCGGCGAGAAGGCGGCCGCCGGCCTCGTCCGCAGCGGCGCCGACGAGTTGCAGGTCGACGGCGAGTTCCGGCTCGGCGGCGGCGATCGGTCGGCTGCGGTCGCGCGGCTCGTCCAAGAACTCTGCGGCGGCGCAGTCGAGGACGACCTGCTGCTGGTCACGCGCATTGTCGACGCGCACGGCAAGAGCCGGTGTCGCATCGGCGGTCGGCCAGCGACCCTCGCCGCGCTGCGCACGCTCGGCGAGCACCTCGTCGAGATCCACGGCCAGGGCGACTCGCGCGCGCTGATGCGGCCCGAGATCCAGTGCGAGACGCTCGATGCCTTTGGTGGCACGACACCGTCGCGGGTCGCGTTCGCGGAGTCGCTGCGCGCCGCGCGCGGTGCGCACGAAGCGCTGCAGCAAGCGGTCAAGGGCGCGCAGCAGCACAAGCAGCGCGTCGAGTTCTTGCGCTTCCAACTGCAGCAGATGGAGGAGCTACAGCTCGGCGACGGCGAGCTCGCGGCGTTGGAGCAAGAGCACCAAGTGCTCTCCAACCTCGACAGCGTTCGACAGCGGTTGCAGTCTGCGCTGCAGATTCTGCAGGACAACGAGTCGTGCGCGGCGGACTTGCTCGGGCAAGCGAGCAAGCATCTTCGCGAAGCGGCGGACGTCGATCGGCGCATGGAGGAGGCCGCAGACGAGCTGGCCTCGGCGGAGGACCTCGTCGCCAATGTCTGTCGCAATGTGCAGTCAGGCCTCGCGCGGCTCGATCTCGATCCCGCGCGCCTGCAAGAAGTCGAAGCCCGGCTCGACGCGATCCAATCCGCGCTGAAGCGCTACGGGCCGACGGAGAGCGACTTCCGTCGCAAGCTGGAGGAGACCTCGCGCGAGTTGCAGCAGGTCGAGTGCCTCGGCGACGAAGAAGCGCTCGCAAAGGCGCAAAAGCAGGCGGTTGCCGCCGCCGCCGCAATCGGGCGCAAGTTGCTGCGCGCGCGCAAGAAGGCCGCAGAGCCCTTTGCGCAGTCGATCGTCGCCGAGCTGAAGGGCCTCGGCATGGAGCACACCGCGGTGCGCGTGGCGATGGCGGATGAGTTTGCGGACCAAGACCTGCTGACGACCGCCAATGAGCACGGGCCGGTTGCCGTCGACATCGAAGTGCGCATCAATCCTGGCGAGCCGTTCCGTTCGATGCGCGAGACGGCGTCGGGCGGCGAACTCGCGCGCATCGTGCTCGCGATCAAGAAGACGCTGGCCGATCAAGATCGCGTGCCGCTGCTCGTGCTCGACGAGATCGACGCCGAGATCGGCGGCCGTCTCGGGCTGCAGGTGGGACAGAAGCTCGGCGAGGTTGCAGCGCACCATCAGGTTGTGATCGTGACGCACTTGCCGCAGGTCGCGGCGTTTGCGGACCGGCACTTCTTGGTCAAGAAGGCCGTCGACAAGAAGGGCAAGGACGAGCGAACGCGTTCTTTGGTGGGCGTGCTCTCCGGCGCGCAGATCGAAGGGGAGCTCGCGGCAATGGCTGGCGACGGCGGCGACGCGGCGACTCTCGAGCAGGCGCGGTCGTTGGTGCGGAAGGGGAAGGCGAAGCGGCGGCCGAGCACGCCTGCAGCCGATGGCAAGGGCAACGCAGCGGATCAGCCGGGGTGAGAAGGCCAGAGTTGAGACGCGGCACGCATGATCGGATCGGGTAGAAGCCGAAGAGTCCGTCCGCATGCCAACGATGTCCTCGACCGCCCTCAAGCCCGTGCTCCTCGACCGGCTCGTCCAGAGCAAGGTTTGGGGTGGGCACCATCTCGACGCGATGTTCGGCATCCGCTCGCCAGATGGGCAGCCGATCGGCGAGACCTGGGAGCTGTGTGATCGGCCCGACAACGTGAGCGGGCTGCGGTCCGGCGGCACGTTGCGCGACCTCATGCTCGCGGATCGCCGCGGCTTGCTCGGCAAGGATGTGCGCCCCGCCTTCGGCGACCGCTTCCCGCTGCTGTTCAAGTTCTTGGACGCGCAGACGGAGCTGTCGGTGCAAGTGCATCCCGATGATGCGGCCGCTGCGGCGCACGGGGACGGCGGCAAGACCGAGGCCTGGCTTGTGCTGCAGACATTGGCCAACGCGCGCATCGTTCGCGGCTTTCAGCCGGGTGTGACGCGCGAACAGTTCGAAGCGCTCGCGCGCGAGCCCGAGCTGGAGCACCTGCTCTACCAGTTCACGCCCAAGGTCGGCGACTGCATCTATGTGCCCGCGGGCACGGTGCACGCGATCGGACCGGGTGCGGTGATCTTCGAAGTGCAGCAGAACAGCGACATCACCTGGCGCCTCTATGACTGGGGCCGCAAGCGCACGCTGCACCTGGAGCAGGGCATTCCGGCGTCGCGCATCACGAATGGCGCGCTGGATCCGACCGTGCCGCCAAAGGCGCTGCCGGATGGCGGCACGCTGCTCACGGCCAACCCGTTCTTCCGCATGCGTCGCTACGCGCTGCAGCAGAAGTTTGAGGCCGAGACGAAGGGCGCGTTCTTGGTCGTGACCGTGCTGGGCGGCCAAGGAACGCTCGGTTGGCAGTCGGGCGGGGCCGATCTCCCGATCCGCTTGCGGGCAGGGGATTGCGTGCTGGTGCCGGCCTCGACGCCGTCGGTGTTCTTGTCGCCGATCGGCAGCCTCGATGTGGCGCTGACGGACCCAGCCCGCAGCTGACGCGCGGCGCGCGTTGCCGCAGCCCGGGTTCGTTTTGTTGTCGCCCGCCGCGCGGGTTGTCGGGATGCTCTTCGCCCTCTCGATGGCGAAACGACACGAAGACCGGAAACCCGGCCAGAGACTCTCACGCGGCACCGACTCCAAGCGCGGCGGCAAACCCCAAGGCGGCGGCCGCGGCGCTGGCCCGGCTCGCGGCCCGCGCGGTGGCAGGGGCGCTGCACAGGATCGCTCGGATGGCGGCTATGGCCCGCAACGCGGCGATCGCTCGGCGCGCCCGTTTGGCAAGCGTCCCGTTCGCGGCGGCGGTGTGCGCAAGAGCGGCATCAAGGTCACGGCCAAGGCCGCGCGCGAGGTCGATGACGGCAAGGTTCGCCTCAATCGCTACCTCGCGATGGCAGGCGTGTGCAGCCGACGCGCTGCGGACGAACTGATCACGAGCGGCAGCGTCGAGGTCAACGGCAAGACGATCACCGAACTCGGCTTCCGCCTTGATCCAGCAGTGGATGAGGTCGTCGTCGATGGCGAGCGCGTCCGCCAAGAGAAGAAGGTCTACGTGCTGTTCAACAAGCCGACTGGCGTGGTGTGCACCAACGCACGCAACGAGCAGAAGAAGCGCGTGATCGACTTCTTGCCGGCGGTGAAGGGCCGATTGTTCACGGTCGGTCGTCTCGACCTCGACAGCGAAGGGCTGATCCTGCTGACCAACGATGGCGACTTTGCGCAGAGGTTGACGCATCCGCGCTATGGCGTGCCCAAGACCTATTCGGTTCTCGTGCGCGGCCGCATCGGCCAGAAGGAGATCGAGAAGGCGCGCGGCGGCGTGTGGCTCTCAGAGGGCCCGACGCAAGGCATGCAGGTCAAGGTCGAGCGCGCCGGCAACGAGCGTTCGTCCATCAAGGTGGTGCTGCACGAAGGCAAGAACCGCGAGATCCGTCGCGTGTTCGCCAAGCTCGACCTTCCGGTGTTGGAGCTGAAGCGCATTCGCATCGGTGAGCTCAACCTGCACGGGCTCAAGCCAGGCGATTGGCGATTCTTGCTCGCACACGAGATCAAGGAGTTGCTCGATCTGTCCGCGGCCGCCGCGGGCGAGGCTGCGCCCGCAGCAGACGTCGCGGATGCGGCGACGCGGTCGGCGTGGAACTCAGGCAAGAGCACCGGCAAGAAAGCTGCGCCCAAGAAACCTGCGCCGAAGAAGCCAGAGCCGGAAGACGGCGGCGATGACTCGGACGTCGATGACGGAGACGAATGGTGAGCCTCGATCACGTGGAATTGGTGCAACTCGACAACGGCTTCCGCGCGCTGCTCGCGCCGCGCCGCTCGTTGCCGTTGGTCGCATCGGTGTTGTGGTATCGCGTCGGCTCGCGTGATGAGCGCACGGGGGAGACGGGCCTGTCGCACTTCCTCGAACACATGATGTTCAAGGGGACGGACCGCTACCCCAAGGGCCAGATCGACCTGCTGACTGCCAAGATGGGCGGCAGCAACAACGCGTTCACCGACAACGACGGCACGGCCTACTACTTCGCGCTGGCTTCGGATCGCTGGGAAACCGCGTTGGAGATCGAGGCGAGCCGCATGCGCGATTGCTTGCTCGACCCGTCGGAGTTCCAGAGCGAGAAGAGTGTGGTGCTCGAAGAGTTGGCGATGGGCGAAGACGACCCATGGCGTCCGCTCTACCAAGCCGCGGAGTCGCTGCTCTACATGGTGCACCCGTATCACCATCCGGTGATCGGATACCGCGAAGACCTCGAACGGCTGCCCGTCGAGGGCATGCGCAACTACTACCGGCGCAACTACGGCCCCAATCGCGCCTTCCTCGTCGTCGCTGGCGACATCGACGTGCCGCGCACGGCGGCGCGCATTCGCGAGCTGTTTGGCTCGATCCCCGCGTCGGCGGAGCCGCGCGGTGAAGTCCTCGCCGAACCAGAGCCACAAGGCGAGCGCCGCGCGATCGTCAACACGCCGCACGCAGTGGCGCGCATCTGCATCGCGTTTTCGACCACGCGTGTCGGCGAGCGCGATGACTACGCGCTCGATGTGCTCGCGCACGACCTCGGCATCGGCAAGAACAGTCGGCTCTACAAGCGGCTCGTGATCGATGACGAATCGGTGACCGATGTCAGCGTCATCAACGAGACGCGGCTCGATCCGGGCGCGTTGTTCGTGCTCGCAGAACTGCGCGAAGGCGCGTCGCTTCAGAAGGTCGAGGCGGCGATTCGCGAAGAGATCGACGCGTTGGTTCGCGAAGGCGTGTCCAAGGAAGACCTCAAGCGGATCCGCACGCAGATCCGCGCGGGCTTCCTGTTCCAGGACGAGTCCGCGCTCGAGCACGCGCTCAAGCTCGCGCGCTTCGAAGCGTTGACGCCGGGCGGCTATCGCACGCTCGAAACCGTGCTGCCGACCTACGAGTCGCTGAAGCCGGAAGAACTTCGCCAAGTGGCAGCTCGCTACCTCGTCCCGCAACGCAGCGTGTGCGTGCATGCAGCGCCTTCCCGTTCGGGCGGCGGCAAGAAGGGCGATGCCAAGACGGACCAGGCGAAGAAGCCGCGCGAGAAGAAGAAGGCTGCGCCTGTCGCCAAGAAGCCCGTGAAGCAGGTGGTCGGCAAGAAGCCTGCGACCAAGCCCGTTGCGAAGTCGGCGAGCAAGAAGACTGCAGCCAAGCCCGCGGCAAAGCCCGCGAGCGCGAAGAAGCCCGGAGGCACGAAGTGACCAACTCCATCCGTCTCGAGATCGGCGAACAGCAACTCGACAACGGGCTCACGCTGCTCGCGGTCCAAAACCCCAACGTCGCGACGTTCGCGTGCGCCGTCTCGCTCGACATCCGTCCGGGCGCAGACCCAGACGAGATGTGCGGCCTCGCCAATCTCGTCGGCGATTGCCTCGACGAAGGCACGCAGCGATACGACGCGTTGGAACTCGCGACCGCGGTCGAATCGATCGGCGGTGGACTCGAGGGCAACGCGCGCGGCGGCATGGTCCAGTGCACCGCGGACAACCAGAAGGCGGGCATCGAGCTGCTTCGC
>CAIYFF010000486.1 GCA_903925435.1 uncultured Planctomycetota bacterium
AGCTGGCCCGTGACCGGACGGTCGACCCAGACCGCGACGTAGGCGTAATCGCCGAGAATGCTGACGGAGACGGGCTCGCCACCCATCGCGAGGACGCCGGCCTGACGCGGACGGTTCGGGTTGCGGATGTCGACGATGCCGACCTCTTCCGCGCCCGCGTCGGTGTAGACGAGGAAACCGCCGGTGCGGCTCACATCGACGATCTCGGCGACGCCGCCGGCGACGTTGAAGCTGGCGATCGGGCGGAAGCTCCGGATCGAGCTACCGTGGAACTGCTGCGTGACCTGCGGATCGAGTTCGATCGCGGGGAGCTGCGCAAACGCAGAGGCCGCGAACAGCGGCAGCGCGAGGGCGCGGAAGGAAGCGAGTTGCATTCGAGTCTCCTGGTGTCGTTCTTGCGTGCGCCGATGCGGCAACACGCGAGAGGACGCTAGGACGCTCGATGAAGACTCGCAGAGGATCCGGTCAGCAGACGGCGTGCGAAGCGAGCTTGGCGACGCCTTCCACGGTCCTTCACTGTTGACGGCAAAACGCCGCGATCACGGCTCGAATCGCCGCTCGCGACGAACCTTCGCGCGGTGACTGAACGACGCCTTCACGTCGGGCCGGCCCATGTTGGCGACCGAGCAGTTCGCGCAGACGTCGCGGAGTTCCATGTTGTAGAGCTGCTTGCGCAGTTCCTTGTACTTGGGCCCGGTCCAGATCTCGGCGAACGTGTTCGTCTTGAAGCTGCCGAACGTCGTGAACTCGAACCAGCAGCCGCACGGGAACACCGATCCGTCTGGGTTCACGTGGATGTAGTACCACGGGAAGTAGCACGGCCGACTGTGGTTCCGCTTCTCCTTGGCCTTCAGCAAGAACTCGCGGTTCTTGTGGTTGAGGTAGTTGGCGACTTCCTCGGACTCCGCGAGCGCCGCCGGATCCGCGCTCGGCGCCACCAGCGCAAAGCCGCCGCCCTCGTCGTGACGCTGCTGGTCCGTGACCTGTCCCTCGTCGGCAAACGTCTCGGCGATCGGGATCGGCATCACGCAGAACATGCCCACTTCGTTGGCGACGCGCTGCGCCTCGGCCATCGTGTCGTTGCACAACTTGGCGTCGTTCATCAGCGACTCGCTCTCGATGCCGAGCCCGCCGATGACGGCCATGTGCACGAAGTTCATGTACTTCACGCCGCGATCGCGCCAGAAGCGGACCATCTGCGGCACTTCGCGGATGTTGCTGCGCATCAACACGCACGTGACGCTGATGTCGGGCTTCTCCGAGCCTCGCGCCTTCTTGCACTCGTTGATGATGTCGAAGCGACGCAAGAACGGCTCCCACTTGCCAGGCTTGCGGATCTTCTCGAACGTCTCCTTCGTGACGCCGTCGCAGCTCACGGTGATGAGCGGCATGCCTGAGTCGATCACCTTGTCCATGATCTTCTCGGTCATGGCCAAGACGTTGGTGCTGAAGTGGAAGTTGGGCACTCCGTACTTCTTGCACAGTTCCAGCGCGAGCGGGAGATCGGGCGCGAGCAGCGGCTCGGCGCTCGACGACAGCACGACATCGTGCGCGCGCGGGAACAGCTCGGCCGCGACCTTCTCGAGCAGCTCGCCACCCATCGTCCATGGGTTCTCCTCGAACTGCGGGTGCGCAAAGTGGCACATGACGCAGCGGAGCTGGCAGCGCGTCACCATGTCGAGCTTGACGCGCAGAAACCGACGTTCGCGAATGACCGGCATAAGTCGACAGTCTATCGGACGGGACCGCGGTTGGGCTTGGGCCGAGTTCTGTTGGCGCAGCGCCCACGCCATGGCCGATAAAGTGCGACGCCGCATGAACCCAGCGCACGAACCCACCGCGGGAGCACCGTGGCCCAACGCAGGAGCAACATGGCGCTCGTAGCCGTCACTGGCGGCACCGGCTTGCTCGGCTCCGCGCTCGTGCCGCGGCTGCTTGCGCGCGGCCACCAGCTGCGCCTGTTGACGCGCCCCCGTGCGGCCGGCGTCGCGCCGCGAAAGGCGACGTCAGGCGTCACGTGGGTCGAGGGCTCGCTCTCGGACCACGAATCGCTCGACCGCCTCGTCGACGGAGTCGACTGCATCGTGCACGCGGCCTACTCCGAGCCCGGCTCGTCGCACGACGCCACGCGCAGCCCGACGCAGGCTTGGTTCTACGAGAACTTCAACGCGACGATGCGACTGCTCGAACGGTGCGTCGGCGCGAGCAACAAGCAACTGATCTACACGTCGAGCCTCGCCGTGTTCTCGCGCGACCCCGACCTCGATCCGCGCGGCGATCGCTTCGTCCGCGACGAGGACTGCCCGCTGTCGCCGCTCGAGTTCTACGGCAGCTTGCGCGCCGCGTGCGAATCGCTGCTGCGCACCGCTGCACACGCCTACGGACTCAACACGTCGATCTGGCGGCTTGGCCTCGTGGTCGGAATGCGCGAGCCGTGGACTCAGAGCCCGTTTGCGACGCAGGCCCGCGAGGCCGCAAACGACGGCGCGATCCGCACGCCGTATGGCGCCTATGCGATCGCCGTCGAGGACGCCGCGGAGATCCTCGCCGACGCGGTCGGCGACGCCTCGGTGCGCGGCAGGACCTACCACACGTTCGATCGCTGGATCACGCACGAGGACATCGCAACGCCGCTCGAACGCGCGCTGCAACGCAGCATCGCAATCGCGTGCACGCCAGCGCCGCAACCGCGCATGCCGATCCTGGGCGAGCGCATCCGCGAACGATTCGCGGAGTGGAGCATGGATGCGCGGTTGTCCGCGCTCGCCGCAGCGCTAGCGCAACAACGCGGCTAACTGCCCCTGGCTGCCTTCAACTCGCGGCGCATCTCGCCGACCAACTCCAGCAGATACGCGGCTTGCTCCGACAGCTGCCGCCGGCTCTCGATCTCATGCTGCAGCGCAGCTCGCAGGTATGCGGCCTCGGCAAGCCCAGCCTCGATGCGGCCGAGCCGCGCCTGGATGGCGGACAACTGCTGCTTCACGTCGTGGTCGTTCATGCGTTGCCTCGCAGCGCGGCCTGCTCGCTGCGCTCCGTGATCGCGTCCCGATACAGGGCTTCGATCTCGTCGATGTTCTGGGTCATGGTCTTGGTCGCGGGACACGCGCTGCGGTAGCGATCGAGGCGCTCTGGCTCGCGGACCAACCGCTCGAGCCGCGCGCGAAGGTCCGCCGCATCGCCCGCGGCGAACAGCTCGCCATTCTCGCCGTCGCGGATCAGCTCGCTCATGCCGCCGAGGTCGGCCGCGACCACGGTGACGCCGCCGGCAAACGCCTCCAGCACGACGAACGGAGTGTTCTCGTACCAGCGCGAGGTCACGACGAGCACATCCGTCTGTGCAAGCACGGCGCCGAGTTGCTCGCGCGGGAACGGCCCGACGAACCGAATGCGTGGGTCCGACTTGCTGCGTTCCAGGAGCGGGCCCGAGTAGTCCGGGAAGTCCGTCGTGCGGCCGCGGATCGACAACTCGATCGGCGCAGAGCTGCCGAGCACCGCGTCGATCGCAAGGTCGACGCCCTTGTAGTGCGCGATCGTGCCGAAGTAGGCGACGCGTAGCGGCGCGTCCGGCTGCCGCGGCGCGCGCAGGGCCGGAGCCGTCGAAAGGCGCGTCTCGTCGATGCCATACGTGATGACGTCGATGCGCGACTTCGGGTAGCCGTTCTTGACGAACATCGACCGCAAGAACTGCGAGGGCGCGACGATGCGATCCGCCTTCAGCAGCGCATCGCGCAGATACCGCGGCCGCGCAGTCAGCGTGAGGGCGCGGTGCACGCCGGAGTGCCGCGGCGCGATGCCGGGAGCGAGCGACGTTGCGACCGACTCGAGGTCTTGGCGCACCGAGAGGCCGTCGAGGATGCGCCCCACTTCGGGCCGCACGCAGTCGATGCAGCCGAGCCCGCCGTTGGGCGGCCCTTCGCACAAGGATCCGTCGCCGCGCAGCAGCACGATCGCAGGGCACAAGAACCAGAAGTCCATCAAGTGCACCGCGGACGGGATCGCCTGCGCCTTCGCCTCCGCGATCATCCCAGCGCCGAGGTAGCGCACGTGGAAGAAGTGCACGAGGTCCGGCTTCCGCTCGCGCAGGTAGGTCGCAAACTTGGCGCTGACGAGCGGGTTCTCGTGCTCCATGCGCTCGTAGTCGCGATCGACCGCGCACCACATCCGCAGCCGCATCACGGGGATGCCGTCGACGACTTCGCGCGCCATCGACATCATCGGCTGCAGCTCGCTGAAGTCCGGCTCCAGCGCGAACACCTCCACGTCGTGCCCGCGCGCGATCATCGCCTTGGCGATCGCGTAGCAGTACTGCTCCGTGCCCGTGAAGTAGCGCGGCAAGAACTGGTGGACGACGAGAGTTAGCTTCATCGAGCGCTCGTCGTCCGCGCGTGCGGCGCGTCGTGGTTCGCGTTCTGAGGGGCGGATTGCACGCGGCGAGCGTAGCAACCAGCGACGCCGCCTCAACGCCGCATCATCCGCGCATCAGTCCGATAGCGCAGTGAGCCTGCTCTGCCACGCCGTCGCATAGACCATCACGACCTGCTCCGGCCGGACGGTCATGCGCAACTCGCGCACGTCGTGCTGATCGGGGAAGTCCTTCAGGGGCTCCTTGCGCAGGATGGCGATCTCGAACGGAGCCTTCTTCTCCTGCAGCGCCGTCCACACCTGCTGGTATTGCGTCGGATCCCAGATCTCGACGCCGTCGAGCCTCGCGAGCATGTCGCCGGTGCGCAGGTCGACATCCTTGGGCAAGTCCCCGACCTGCAGAATCACGCGCCTGCGCTCGACCGGATCCTCGAGCCCCATCACGTGCGCCTTCCAGCCGCGCGAGACCTTGGCCAGATCCTCGCCGTAGACCTCGCGGAACACCTCGGAGAACGGCTTGTTGCCGGACCCGTTGAGCTCCTTCATCAACGCGCCCATCCGCTTCCCGTAGCGCCCCTGCTCCGTGTGGATGAGGTAGTGCAGGTAGCTCCAGCCGAGCGCGTAGTGCAGCGCGGTGTATTGCGGCTGCTGCACCCGCATGAACATCGCTTCGGGATCCGGG
>CAIYFF010000487.1 GCA_903925435.1 uncultured Planctomycetota bacterium
CCATGCGGCGACGAATCCCTCGATGCACGCATCGGCGGTCGGATGGGAGATCGTTGCGAGGACTGCGATGCATGCGCGCTCGCGTGTCGAGGTTGCGTGACAAGCAGCCACGCAGAGCGCGATGCTCGCGATCGCACCGTGCGCCAACATCCTTGCTGCGCAAAGGGGGCGGTTGCGCAATCGCGGGAGCGCTCGGCCTGCCTCGCGGTGGTGCGTCACTTCGGCTTGCCGAGTTCGGCGAACGGCACGTCGAGGATCGGATAGTCGCGCCACATCGGGTGGTCGTAGTGCCACCATTCGCCGTCGTAGACCGTGAACCCTTCTGCTTCCATCGCTGCGCGCAGCATGTCGCGTCGCCAGCGTTGCAGCGGAGTGCCGCCTGCGTAGTTCGGGTGCGCCGCTTCGGTAAACGCATCGAAGCCGCTCGGCATCGGCAGCGTGCGGCCGGTGGCGAGGTCGAACAGCGAAAGGTCGATCGCGCAGCCGCGATTGTGTCGCGAGCCGTTCGCAGGGTCCGCCACGAAGTCGCGCTGGGCCTCGGGCGTCGCCTCCCAGAACAGCTTCGTCACGCGCCACGGCCGATAGCCGTCGTGCAGCAGAAGGCCTATGCCAAAGGGCCGCAGACGCTGGTGCGCTCGCACGACCGCCTCGGCCGCGGGGCGTTGCAAGAACACCTTCGCTTGGTCGTAGACGCGCGCGCCGAGGAAGTTGTCGTTCGTCGCGTAGCGCACGTCGAGGCGCAGCGACGGATCGAGTTGGATCGGCTCGACGAGGTCTGGCTGCTGAGCTGACGGCGCTTGTTGCGGCGGGACCGCGTCCTTGCAGCGTTCTCGCAGCTGTTCGATGGGGGCCGTCAACTGCACGCGATACGCGCCATCCTTGGGCTCGGGATCTGCGTCATCTGCCGGCGGTCTCCGCGTTGCCACGACTGCGAGGCTGTCGCCTCGAGGCAGCGATCCGCTCGTGGCGTCACTGCTGCTGCAGGCGGCGAGGATCGTCAGCGCGGGCGCAACGAGGGAGTGTTTCATGCCATCGGTCATCGAAGAGGGCGAGAGACTACGGAATCGGAGTTTCGAGGTCTTGGATTGCTGTCGCCATTGCGTCCAAGCCTTGGTCCTGGTCTTAGTGGCGCAACGATGAAGCCCGCCGTCCTTGCTGTCCTGGTTGCCGTTGTCGCAGGCATCTGCCTGTCTGCTTGCAGTTCCACCTACCCGCGGCGCGATCCGCTCGGCCAGCCCTTCCCGCGCGTCGAGGGCCAGGCGCTCGACGGGACCGCAGTGACGTTGCCCAACGTCGGCGCGGGCCAGCCGATGCTGCTGCTCATCGGCTACCAGCAAAACACGCAATTCGACCTCGACCGATGGCTGCTCGCATTGTCGCAGAGCAACTGGACGACCAAGACCTACGAAGTGCCGACGCTGCCGGGCCTGATGCCGGGGATGTTCTCCGGGTTCATCGACGGCGGCATGCGGCGCGGGATCCCGCAGGAGGATTGGGGCGGCGTTGTGACTCTGTATGGCGACGCCACGCAAGTCGCGGAGTTCACCGGCAACGACGACGGCCTGCCTGGGCGCGTGCTGTTGCTCGACAAGGATGGTCGCGTCGTGTTCTTCCACGACCGCGGCTTCTCGCTCGGCACGTTGGCAAAGCTGCAGGCGGCGCGCGCGCAATTGCTCAAGTAGACCCCTGAGGTCATTCGCCGCCTTGCTCGCAGGCGCACCGTGGCTCGCGCGCGCTGGGTGTCCCCGGGAGGCTGATCAGGATCCGCTTTTTCGCGGGGCTGCGTGATTCGCGTTCCGTAGATGTGCCATCGTGCCCATGGGTGCCGGGGATGACCCTGAACGCCTGTCCGGTCAAGGTGCGCTCGACGGGCAGGTCTGTGGTCCACATCACGACGAAGTCGTCCTGGATCAGCAGCGACGTGTCGAGCCGTATGCCCCATGCGGGGCCTGGAACGGCCAGCGAGACGGCGGGAAGTTCCGGATGGCCTGCGAGGTTCCTGTCCGGAGTCTCGCTGCAAGTCGAGGTCGCGCAGGTCAGAGCCAAGGCAAAGAGAGGGTTCATGGGATTTCCTTGGCCAATCTCAGGCCCGTGTCGAGAAACGGATGCAGAGGA
>CAIYFF010000488.1 GCA_903925435.1 uncultured Planctomycetota bacterium
ACCGAAGGCGTCAACACCGTGCTGCGTTCGCTGCAGTTCGCGCCCGGTGACGAGCTGCTGACGATCGACCACGAGTACAACGCGACGCAGAACGCGATGCGCTTCGTCGGAGAACGCAGCGGCGCGCGCGTCGTCGTAGCCCACGTGCCGTTCCCCATCCGCGACGCGCAGCAAGTCGTCGATGCGGTGCTCGCTGCGGTGACGCCTCGCACCAAACTGCTCGTCATCGACCACATCACGAGCCCCACCGGCATCGTGCTGCCGATCGAACGCCTCGTGCGCGAACTCGACGCGCGCGGCATCGACACGCTCATCGACGGTGCGCACGGACCGGGCATGGTCCCGCTGTCGCTGCGCAACCTCGGCGCTGCGTACTACACCGGCAACTGCCACAAGTGGCTCTGCACGCCCAAGGGCTCCGCGCTGCTGTTCGTGCGCAAGGACCGCCAGGCGCGCATTCGCCCACTCGCGATCAGCCACGCGGCCAACACGACGCGAACGGACCGCCCGTTCTTCTGGCAAGAGTTCGACTGGACCGGGACCTTCGACCCGTCGCCGGTGCTCGCGATCCCGGCAGCGCTCGCGTTCTTGAACTCGCTGATGCCCGGCGGCCTTCCCAGCGTGCAACGCCATAACCACGCGCTCGCGCTCGCCGCTCGCGACCTGCTCTGCACAGCGCTCGGCTGTGGTCGCCCAGCGCCGGACGACATGATCGGCTGCCTTGCAGCGGTGCCGCTGCCACAGGACCGCCTGCTCGCGGGCCCGCCGGTCCTCCCACTCGGGCTCGACCCGCTGCACGTGGCGCTGATGGAACGACACGGCATCGAGATCCCGGTGATGAACTGGCCCAGCCCCAAGCTGCGGCTGATTCGGGTGGCGCCGCAGGCCTACAACTCGATCGCGCAATACGAGGCATTGGCCGCGGTGCTGCGCGCGATGCTCGCCTGACCGGCAACCCTGCCCGGATGCGGGTTAAACGACCGTTTGAAACAGTCGTTTGGCTCGGTAGCGTGCCGCGCCCCATGAGCGCCGAAGCCACGCGCAACGCAATCCTCGACGAGGCCGAACGGCTGCTCGGCGAAGTCGGTTATGCCGCGATGTCGCTGCGCGCAGTGACGCAAGCGGCGAAGGCCAACCTTGCCTCGGTCAACTACCACTTCGGTGGCAAGGACGGCCTCGCCAAGGCAGCGATGCTGCGCCGCATCGAGCCCGTCAATGCGGAGCGACTGGCTCGCCTCACGGCGATCGAATCGAAGCGCCGCGCGCCTGGCGGAGCCGCGGTGCGCGAAGTCGTGGAAGCGTTCGTCGGCCCCGTGCTGCACCTCGCGGCGGAGTCAGGCCCGATGCCATGCGCGATGGTCGGCCGCATGCTCACCGAAGAGCCGCCGTTCTTGCGCGCAATGCTGACCGAGCATTTCGGCCCCGTCGCCAAGCGCTTTGCGACAGCGCTGCAGCGCGCGCAACCAGGCATGCCGATCGCCGACGCGTGGTGGCAGCTCCACTTCGTCGTAGGCGCGATGACGCACACGATGCTGCACCTCGACCTCTTCTTGGACCTCGCGGACAAGGCCGTCGCGCCAGCATCCGCGGACGAGATCACAGAACGGCTCGCTGCCTTCTGCGCGGCGGGCGCGCGCGCGCACGCAAAGCACGCAGCGCGGATGCCCGCGATCGCGACCGCGCGCACGGCAACCAAACGGCGCTCCACAACGAACGCAGCGAAACCAACCCGCCGATGAACAGCACACCCCATCGCCCCACGCGCGCGCACGCCGCGTGGCTGCTCCCGATCGTCGCAGCGTTCGCGGCGTGTTCTGGCTCGCCCCCGCCACAGGCTGTGGTGCAGATGCCCGATGGTTC
>CAIYFF010000489.1 GCA_903925435.1 uncultured Planctomycetota bacterium
GCGTGCGCGCGGTGCTGCAGGCCAAGCCCGACCACTGGATGGGCGCCTCGGCGTTTGTGCGCGGGCTTGCGGCTGTTGGCGAGCGAGACCTCGCCTACGACGTGCTGGTGTATGCCCCCCAGCTCCGCGCGGCCTACGAGTTGTGCCGCGCCGTTCCACGCCAGCGGTTTGTCCTGGACCATTTGGGCAAGCCGGAGGCGCGGACCAAGCGCATCGCAACGTGGCGCCACGACCTGCTGGCGCTGGCTTCCCTCGACCACATGGCCTGCAAGCTCTCAGGCTTGGCCACGGAAGCCGACTGGCATGGCTGGACGCCGGACCAACTGCGTGCCTACCTCGACATCGCGCTCGAAGCATTCGGCCCGCAGCGACTGCTGTTTGGGTCGGACTGGCCGGTTGCGCTCTGCGCGATCTCCTACCAGCGCTGGCTCGACCTGGTGCACGACTGGTGCGGTGCGCTGTCGGCTGCCGAGCAGGCCTCGGTGTTTGGCGGCGCAGCGGCCCACGTCTACCGCCTGTAGAGGAGCCCTTCGGAGGCCTCGGCTTCCCCCTGTGCGCCGCGTCCCTGGCAGACTTCCCGGCCCAGTTCGGCACGCCGCTTTTGCGAAACGGTTGCCGTTCCTAGGCTTGCGCGGAGGCAGGCCCTACAAGGGCAGATTCGCTACCTTTGGGCTTGCACCCACCGCTGAGCCGCAATAGGTAGTGTCCCTCTGCGGTTGGCCGACGGTCCTTACCCTCGGCGGCCAAGCCCTCGCCCCACGGCGACGGCGTGGCCGGTCTGCCCCCTGCAGGCCTTGGTTCAGCTCGGTCAAGCTGGAGCAAGGGTCCCCGGTTTCGGGGCGGTTCCTGCCTGCTGACGCCCCCACGGGCGTGATCGATGCGTCGCCTACTTCCTCCTCCGTGTGAGCGGAGCGAGTCCCGGCACCAGACGAATCCAGCGGCTACCGCCTTGGGCCAAGGGACAAGTTCTCGGTCATCTCAATCGGTCAGGAGTCATCCCGGCGGGCGCCAGTGCCCAGCCTGGGGCGTTCGCATTTCCCATGCAGAGCAGCCGGTGTGCCCATCACCGGCTCGAAGAATCGACTGCCGCCATGCGGCAGAACCTGGAGGAGGCAAGGCGTGAAGATCAATCGGCGGTTCACGAAGCAAGGCAACTCGCCCTACGAGGGCATCGCGTTCCAAAAGCGTTCCAGCGAGATCCGCAATCCCAACGGATCGCTCGTGTTCGAAGCGCGCGACATCGACGTCCCGGCGGCCTGGAGCCAGGTTGCCGTCGACATTCTCGCGCAGAAGTACTTCCGCAAGGCCACCGTGCCGCAGACGGACCAGAACGGGAACCCCGTGCTCGACGAGGCCGGCAAGCCGGTGCTCGGCGGCGAGACCTCGGCCCGCCAAGTCTTCAACCGCCTCGCCACCTGCTGGCGCCACTGGGGCCAGGAACACGGCTACTTCGACACCACCGAAGATGCGCAGGCGTTCGAGGACGAACTCTGCCACATGCTCGCGGCGCAGCACGCAGCGCCAAACTCGCCGCAGTGGTTCAACACCGGCCTGCACCACGCCTACGGCATCGCGGGTCCTGCTCAGGGCCACTGGTACGTCGATCCGCACACCGGCAAGCTGCACAAGAGCCGCTCGGCCTACGAGCGCCCACAACCGCACGCCTGCTTCATCCAGTCGGTCAGTGACGACCTCGTCAACGAGGGCGGCATCATGGACCTGTGGACGCGCGAGGCTCGCCTCTTCAAGTATGGCTCCGGCACGGGCAGCAACTTCTCGCAGCTCCGCGGCGAGAACGAGCCGCTGTCGGGCGGCGGCAAGAGCTCCGGCCTGATGAGCTTCCTCAAGATCGGCGACCGGGCAGCCGGCGCGATCAAGTCGGGCGGCACCACGCGCCGCGCCGCGAAGATGGTCTGCCTCGATCTCGACCACCCGGACATCGAGGCATTCGTGACCTGGAAGGTCATCGAAGAGCAGAAGGTCGCGGCCATCGTCACCGGCAGCCGCGTGATCGGCCGCCTGCTGAAGACCGTGATCAACTCCTGCCACATGAAGCAGGATGACGGCTCGACGCGCGTCGTCACGACCGCCGCCGAGAACCCGACGCTCCGCGCCGCGCTGCTCGAGTGCCGTTCGGCCCAGATCCCGGACAGCTACCTGCAGCGCTCGCTGCAACTCGCCGCGCAGGGCTTCCACGCGGTCGAGCAGCCGGAATACGACACGAGCTGGGACGGCGAGGCTTATGCCACGGTGTCCGGCCAGAACTCGAACAACTCGATCCGCATCCCCAACACCTTCTTCCGCGCCGTCGATGAGGGCGCGAAGTGGCAGTTGATGCGCCGCACCGACGGCAAGGTGCACAGCGAGATCAGCGCAGAGAAGCTCTGGGACAAGATCGCCTACGCCGCATGGGCGTGCGCAGACCCGGGCGTCCAATACGACACCACGATCAACGAGTGGCACACGTGCCCGGCGGACGGCCGCATCAATGCGAGCAATCCGTGCTCGGAGTACATGTTCCTCGACGACACGGCCTGCAACCTGGCGTCGATCAACCTCGTCAAGTTCCTCAACGAAGACGGCTCGTTCGACATCGACGGTTTCAAGCACGCGGCCCGCATCTGGACGGTCGTGCTCGAGATCAGCGTGCTGATGGCCAGCTTCCCGAGCCAGGAGATCGCGAAGAAGAGCTACGAGTTCCGCACGCTGGGCCTCGGCTTCGCCAACCTCGGCACGATCCTGATGCGCACCGGCATCCCCTACGCGTCGGCGAAGGCCTACGCGATCGCGGGTGCGATCAGCGCCGTCATGTGCGGTGAGTCCTACGCCACCTCGGCGGAGATGGCCAAGGAGCTCGGCACCTTCCCGGGCTACGAGCGCAACAAGGAGACGATGCTGCGCGTGATGCGCAACCACCGCCGCGCCGCCTACGCCGCGACCGCCTCGGAATACGAGGGCCTGTCCATCGCGCCAGTCGGCATCGACGCACAGCTGTGCCCGAAGGACCTGCTGGAAGCCTCGCGCACGTCGTGGGACAAGGCCTTGGCGCTCGGCGAGCAGCACGGTTACCGCAACGCCCAAGTCACGGTGATCGCGCCGACGGGCACGATCGGCCTCTTGATGGATTGCGACACGACCGGCGTCGAGCCGGACTTCGCGCTCGTCAAGTTCAAGAAGCTCGCCGGTGGCGGCTACTTCAAGATCGTCAACCAGAGCCTGCCGCCCGCCCTCAAGAAGCTCGGCTACTCGCCGGCCCAGACCGAGGAGATCGTCTCCTACGTCGTCGGTCGCAAGACGCTCGCCGGCGCTCCGGCGGTCAATCACGAGACGCTGGCGCAGAAGGGCTTCGACAACGCGGCCATCCGCAAGGTCGAGGACTCGCTGAAGTCCGCGTTCGACCTCAGCTTCGCGTTCAGCAAGAACGTGCTCGGCGAGGACTTCCTCAAGAAGACCTTCGGCCTCACCGACGCCCAGGTCAACGACTGGACCTTCGACTTGCTGCGCCACATCGGCTTCGCGAAGGCGGAGATCCAGGCTGCCACGGACTACGTCTGCGGCACGATGACGATCGAAGGCGCGCCGCACCTCAAGGATGCGCACCTGCCCGTCTTCGACTGCGCCAACCGGTGCGGCCGCATCGGCAAGCGCTACATCCCGTTCGCTGCGCACATCCACATGATGGCCGCGGTCCAGCCGTTCATCAGCGGCGCGATCAGCAAGACCATCAACATGCCCGCGGACGCGACGATCGCCGAGGTCAAGGACGCCTACCGACTTGGCTGGCGTTCGATGCTGAAGGCAGTCGCTCTCTACCGCGATGGCAGCAAGCTGAGCCAACCGCTGACGACCAGCCTCGTCGATGAGTCGGCGTCGGCGATGCCGGCGGAGACGCAGGCAGCAGCCCAGCGCATCACGGAGCGCGTGGTGCACCGCTACCTCGCCAAGCGTCGCAAGCTGCCGCAACGCCGCGCTGGCTACACGCAGAAGGCGATCGTCGGTGGTCACAAGATCTACCTGCGCACCGGCGAATACGAGGATGGCACGCTCGGCGAAGTCTTCCTCGACATGCACAAGGAAGGCGCCGCGTTCCGCAGCTTGATGAACTGCTTCGCGATCGCGGTGTCCCTCGGCTTGCAGCACGGCGTGCCGCTTGACGAGTTCTCCGACGCGTTCGTGTTCACGCGCTTCGAGCCCAACGGAATTGTCCAGGGCCACGACCAGATCAAGATGGTCACGAGCGTGATCGACTACGTGTTCCGCGAGCTCGCGATCAGCTACCTCGGCCGCACCGACCTGTGCCAAGTCCAGAACGAGGACCTGCGCCACACGACGATGGGCGGCAAGAGCCCTGAGTACACCGAGGAAGAGGTCGTCTCGGAGCAGGTCTACGAAGTCGACGAGATCCGTGCCGAACCGCAGACGGATCGCCTGCACCCGCACAGCCGCGGCATCGAGCGCAGCATGCCTGACGAAGGCAGCTCGGCTCCTGCTCCGCGCCAGAACGGCGACAGCTCGCGCGGCGCGGCGCAGACGGCAACTGCCGTCGCGACCGAGAGCCAGAAGCTGCGCAAGAAGATCGCTGAGGCCCGACTCAAGGGCTACGAGGGCGATCCGTGCGGAGGCTGCGGCGCCTTCACGCTGGTTCGCAACGGCACGTGCCTCAAGTGCGTGTCGTGCGGCGGCACGAGCGGCTGCAGCTGATCGCTGAGCTGCGGATCCCTGGGCTGCAGTTCCATGAACTGCAGCGGATCGCAGGTCTGCAGTTCGAACCTAGAGCATCTGTCCAGTCTTCGGCCCGCAGCGCGACTCGTTCGCGTTGCGGGTCGAGGCATTTCTGGGCTCAGCCTTTCGAGTTGCGCTGCCGGACGAGCTTGCTGATGCGCCCGTGCACGTTCCAGTCCATCACGTAGAGGTTGCCGTCTGCATCCGCGCACACGGAGTGCGGCGCGAAGAAGCGGTCCTTCTGCCAGAGTTCCTTGCCGACTTGGTTCGTCGCGAGCTTGTCCTGAGGCGAACCCTCACCGAGCACGAGGATCGGCTTGTCC
>CAIYFF010000490.1 GCA_903925435.1 uncultured Planctomycetota bacterium
AACCTGACGAACGGTGTAGCGGTGGTGTGGCTGCCCTAAGGGGCCCACTCTTTCGTGCAGTCGAGGAAGGCGATCGGCGGCTGGTCCAAGAACGGCCGCCAGTGGGCTGCGCCCCACTGCTCCACGCCTTCGGGCGAGACTTCCGCGGGGTGCCAACGGATGTTGCGCAGCCCCGCGGCGGTCATGGCGCGTTCCATGGTCGCCGGGGTCAGGTAATAGTTCGTGACCTCGATCGTTCCTTCGGGCAGGTGGAACCGCCAGTGGATCGGCGCGCCTTCGACCAGCGGGCCGTCGAGCTTTTTGGAGTACCCGTACTTGCGACCGGTCTCGAAGTTCTCGGGGGGATCGCTGGGGTGGTTGTTGACGGTCACGAAGCGCCCGCCGGGCTTCATGCTGCGCACGATGGCGTGGCACATGGCCAGCAGCTCGTCGTAGTCCTTGGCGTAATTGAGCAAGTAGGCCGCGAACACCAGGTCGTTCGTAGGCTGCGAGTCAATCGCCCGCGCATCGGCCGCTTCGTAGCGGACACCGAGCGGGTCTGCGAGCTCTTGCGCGCGCGCCAAGTCGATCATGCCTTGCGACAGGTCGACGCCGGTGACGGGGCCGGCGCCGAGCCGGCGCAGCAAGCGCGTGTAGTACCCCTCGCCGCAGGCGAGATCGAGCACCTGCATGCCGGCGACCCCGCGCGTGAGCTTCAGCAGGGTGTAGCGCTCGATGTGCGTGCGCCACGGGAGGAGCTTCGAGGCTTGGTACTCCTTGGCGATTTGGTCGTAACTGGTGCTCATGGAACGGGCCTGACGAGCGCAAGGCTCTGACCCGCGTTGGCCGGGCGGACGGGGCTCATCGCGACGCGACCGTCCTGCGCGCCAGCAAGAAGTAGGACGCTCCGGAGAGGCCGAAGCTCAAGAACCACGCGTAGTGATAGAGATTGGTCCAGAACGGCGGCGCCGACGCCCAGCCGACGGTCGACAGGAACCCCGGCACGCACGGCAGCACGCCAATGACGAGGGCGATCATGGCCTTCGTGTTCACACCGTTCGTGTACCAGTATGCGCCTGAGGGGTCGTACAGGCTGCGCAGGTCGAGCCGCATGCGGCGCAACACGAAGTAGTCGACGATCAGGATCCCGCCGATCGCGCCCAGCAGTGCAGAGTAGGCGACCAGCCATGTGAAAATGTACCCCGACGGATCGGCGACGAGGCGCCAAGGTTGGATGACGATGCCGATCAGGCCAGTGATCACGGCCCCCATGCGGAACGAGATCCTGCGCGGGGCGAGGTTGGCGAAGTCATTCGCCGGGCCGACGACATTGGCGGCGAGGTTGGTCGCGAGCGTGGCGAGAATGATCGCGCCTAGGCCGATCACTCGAAAGGTCGGGCTCTCCATGTTCGCCACGAGCGTTACTGGGTCCCAGATCGCTTGGCCATGGATGACGATCGTGGCGGAGGTCACAGCGACGCCCAGGAAGGCGAAGAGGCCCATCGACACCGGCAGGCCGAGCGACTGACCGACGATTTGGTCGCGCTGGGAACGCGCATAGCGGCTGAAGTCCGGGATGTTCAGCGCCAGCGTGGCCCAGAACCCGACATTGGCCGTGAGCGCGGG
>CAIYFF010000491.1 GCA_903925435.1 uncultured Planctomycetota bacterium
GCCCTTGCGCAGCTGGATCTGCACGCCGTCGAGGTCGGGAGCGCCGGGCGTGCCCGGTGTGGTCCACGCCAGCAACGCGCGACCGATCAGCGTGACCTTGGTGCCGCCGCGCGTGGAGCCCTGCGCGGGCAACGCGAGCTGCACATCGGGCTGGTAGTAGGCATCGGCGACTTGCGCCGAGCGGCCGGCGATCGCGTCATCGACAAAGAACGCTGCCGAGCCCGCGAACGTGTTGCTCGGAGCCTCGGCAGTGACCAGTCGCTCGCCCGCCTGCAGCAAGGACAAGTCCGTGATCGACGGCGACTGGAACGTGGGCCGCAAGCATGGCCGGGTCACGAATGCACCGGTGAGAGACGCATCGGCGGTGACGACGCTGACCGCGAGGCCCGACGCGTCGGTGCTGCGCAGGTTCTTGCACGCAAGCCGCACGATCTGTCCGCCGTTTGGCGACATGTAGAGCGGGACGCCGTCAAACAGCCGCACCGATGGCTGCGCGAGCAGCGTGACCGCGAGCGGCGCTGCGACTTCGCGCCCGTCGGCGAGCACGGCGATCTGCGCAGCGACGTCGACGGTGGATCCCACCACTTGCGTGATCGGCGCAGTGCGAAGCTGGAACCCCACCACCGTGGACGCGCCTTGGCCGGACAGCAGCACCGGCGACGCCTGGTCCGCCGACGCCACGAACGTAGGCCTGCCGTCGGGCAAGCTCGGCCCTGGCACGCGCAGCTGCACCCTCAGCGACGCGCTCGGCGACAGCGACGCGTTGGCGATCACGACCGTTCGCTGCGCTGCGACCGGGATCGGCGACAGCGGGAACGACTGCGTCGGCAAGCTCAGTTGGGGCGTTGCCGGTGTCGAGCCGCCATCGCCGCCGCTCGCGACTGCGCCGCCGATCAGCCCTGCGCCGCACGACGCGAGCGCAAGTGGCATGGCGAGCCACAACAGCAGGAGCCCGAGGGTTCGCAACGGAGCTAGCACCCGTCCAGTCTAGCGGGGCAAGGAAGCGCGCCGAGCCCCCCGAGCCCCTGGTTAGTTGCCCGCCACCGCGCGCACGGCAGCAACGAGTGCGTCCGCCGTTTGCCCGCCGCGCAGCGCGTAGCGGATCGTGCCCTTGGCATCGGCGACGTAGGTCACCGGCGTCACGTTGGACCACTTCGCCGAGTGGAACGCGTCGACGAACACGGCGTCTGCAAGCAGCACGGGCGCAGCGAAGTTCTTGTTCGCGATGGTCTGCTCGGTGAGCTCTGGCGGGAAGTCGAGCACGCGGTCGGTGAACACGTGCAGCACCTGCGCGCCGAGTTCGTTCGCGCGCGCCTCGAAGCGCCGATAGTCCGGGGCCTCGACATCGCAACTGCCGCAGCGACTGCGCAAGAAGTGCAGCACGAGCGGCTTGCCGAGCACAGACTCGCGCGTCCACGACACGCCGCTGCGATCCTGCAGCGAGAACGCCGGCAACGCATGGTCGACCGAGCCTTGGATCAGGCCATCGACGTGGCCGCGCACGAGCGCCTTGCCGAGAAACCACGCCGCGACCAAGAGCAGCGGCATCAGCAGGGAGAGTCGCGTGCGCAGGCTCATGCCGGTGCGCGCGGAGGGTTCGGTTTGTGCTTTCGACATGGGAAGGGCTCGCTATGGTGCCGCGCCCTGTGACGGTTGCCATCGGAGGCGTGCCTTACGGCGTCGGAATGCCGCTGCTCGCGGGCCTGGACCGCGATCCTGCGTGCACGCTCGTGCAGCGTCCGCCGACCGAACTGATCGCGCTCTTGCGCGAGCGCCGCATCGACGCAGCGCTGGTGTCCTCGATCGAAGCGATCCGTTTGCCGGGCTACCGCGTCGCAGACGGACTCGGCATCGCGTGCAAGCACGAGGTCCGCTCGGTGCGCGCGTTCCGCAGGCTCGGCGCGCCGATCCGCACGGTCGGCCTCGACCGCAGCAGCGCCACCTCGGCGACGCTGCTCGAGATCCTGCTGCGCGGCCCCAAGCGCGCGGAGACCGAAGGGCCGCTGTCGTTCGAGACCGTTGCGCCGACCCGCAAACCGGACCTGCTGCCGCACGACCTCGTGATGATGATCGGCGACGACGGGCTCAACGCGGATCCGGGCGCACGCGAACCGTGGGATCTCGGCCAGCAATGGCGCGCATTCACGGGATTGCCGTTCGTGTTCGCAGTTTGGATCCTGCGGCCCGACGCGGACGAGAGCGCGATCTTGCCCGTGCTTGCGCGCGCGCGAGAACGCGGCAAACAACTCACCGAGCACGACGGCACGTTCGGCGCCGTGCACTACGACCTGGACAAAGAGGACCTGCGGGGGCTACAGCGTTTCTGGCGCGAAGCCCGCGCCGTCGGTCTCGGCATGGCGGATGTCGAGCCTACGTTTTGCAAGCAACCCCTGGAGGGGACGGAATGAGCGACGCCAAGA
>CAIYFF010000492.1 GCA_903925435.1 uncultured Planctomycetota bacterium
TGCTCGCGCATAGCAAACGCGGCCACGATGTCGCGACGATCGAGCGCGGCGCCGCGGTGTGCGTCGAGCACGGCTTCGTGCCGCATGTCGACTTCTTGTTCGGCATGCCCGGCGAGACCGAGGACGACGAGCAGAAGACGCTGCAGCTGATGGACCGTCTCGTTGCACAGGGCGCGCGCGTGCACGGCCACACGTTCTTGCCGCTGCCCGGCACGCCGTTCCGCCGCGCCGCGCCCGGCGCGCTCACACCCGAACTGCGCCAGCGCCTCGTGCGCCTCGCATCGCAAGGCGCGGTCTACGGGCAGTGGGAGCAGCAGGAGACGACGGCGAAGGAGATGGCTGCGCGGCGCGAGGCGTGAGGTGTTGGCGCAGAGGCAAATCGCTCTTGCGACGCGCAGTACGTGCACAGGAGGCGATCGTTGCTCGGGATTGCGGTCGTCGCCAGTCTGGGTAGGCTGCGGCGACTTCGGGGATTCGTCAGACGTACGAAGCCCAAGACAGGAGATCCCATGCGTCGCTACCTCACTCGTGACCAGTTCGTCTGCAATGCCCTGATGGTTGTCTCCCTCGCAGCTTGCGGTGGCGGTGGTGGGGGAGGAGGCGGAACGGTCGATCCGGCTCAGTCGAGTATCCGCACCCAGCAATCTGCCGGCGAACTGCTGCGAGGATCGGATGACTTCGACAGCATCGCGGCCAACCTGCAACAGGCGGTGGCGCTGGATCCGTCGAACAGCCCTGCCAGGGTGTTCCTCGGTTTCGCCGACTTCCTCGCCGCTGCGGATCGATTGGGGGTCGAACCAAATGGTCGAGTTCGCGGGCTCGGTGCGCGATTCGGCTTCGTGGACACCAGTGTTGCGTCCGGGCTCTGGAACTTCAGCGCCGAGCGCCAACCGAACCCCTTCGAAGGCGAGTATCCCGCCGGTGCGCCGCGGTTGAACGAAATCGTGTCGAGCTTGGAGCAAGACGTGTTGCCGATGTTGACGAGGCTCGTCACCACGCTGCAGTCGATCCCTGCCGACTTCCGTTGGATGATCTCGGCAAGCGACATCGTCCAGCATCCGGCGGGGCAAGGCTCGACACCTGGCAATCCGGTCTACGAGTTCGACTACGGAGACGTGAGGTTGCTGTCGGCTGCGCTTCGGGTGAGCATCGCAACGGTGGACTTGGCCTTGGCGTACTCGGGCGCCGACCTCGACTTCAACCAGTTCGACGAAGGCGACAATCCGTCGCTCGACGCGCTCGCGATTCTTCGTGATTCGTATCCGGGTCTGGGGAACGTGACGCGTCCTGCCATGGTCACAGCGTGTCGCGACCAGCTCGAGGCTGCGTTTGCCGACTACCAGGCAGCCGCTGTGCACCTGAGATTCGAGTCTGCCGCGCAGCAGGCGATCGGTCTGTTCAGCCTGTCCCCGGATCGGCTGTCCACAGCCATCACACGCGCGGAGATCCTCGACATCGAACAATCCTGGCGTCAGTGGGTCGGGGCTTTCGTCAGCCGGTTCCGCACGAATGCGCCATACCTCGTCACGACCGGGCCTGACGGAGCGCCCAGGTCGCCGCAAGAGCACTTCTCGGTCAACCTCTACCGGTTCTTCCAAGGCATCAACTTCCGCGACACCTATTTCCGAATCGTGCAGTATCCGAGGCGGAACAAGTTCCGGTTCGGCGTGACCTCGTTGTCGCAGGTCGATGCCAACATGCTGACGATCGGTGGCGCGCTGGTTTCCATCGGAGGGCTGCAACCGCGCGTGGGGGATGCGCAGGCACAACGACTCGTGATCCTGCGAGTCGACAACCCGCCACAGTCCGTCAAGACGATCGACGGCAATTTCAGCGACTGGAACACAGGCTCAGTCAAGGTCGCGGACGAGCCGACGGTGACGACGGAAACCGGACCGTTGCAGCTCGGCAACCTCTACGCCTCGGTCGGAGCCAACCAGTTGTTCTTGCGGCTCGATCGCAACTACCTGGACTTGGTGAATCGCCCTTCTGGATATGGCTACGCGCAGATCAACGTCGAGTACTACGACCCCACGCAGTGGTCCACGGGTGACGGCATCTCGTTCTGGTCCGGCGGCACAGGGCCTTCCATGCCGTGGAACGGTTCAGTAGCCAACAACGCAGCGGGCATGGAGGCATCGTTCAACATCCCTGCGGGCACCGGGACCTTGTGGGCGGTGATCTCGATCGGCGTGGAGCTCGACGATCCCAATTGGTTGTCCGAGGTGAATAACACTCGGGATCGGATCTTCATCCGTTTGCGCTGAGGCGGGCATCAGCGGATCCCGCGCATGGACACGTTGGGTCGAACGCTACTGCTGCGCTTCGTCCGCGCAGCAAGCGCTTCGTTCGTCGCTTTTGCGCTCGTGGTGTTGGCGGCGACTTCGCTGTGGCTTTTGCAGTCTGCGCCGGGCGTGCGGGCGTTCCCAGCCCTTCAATTCGGATTGGATGCGATCTTGGTTGGATGCGAAGCTTGGAGCCCCGTTCTGGCCGCTGTGGCGATCGGCATCGTGGCCCACCGTGCGTCGGCAGACAGGCAACTGCTGATGGTCGCGATGACGGGTCGTGCAGCCTGGCGTCCGTTCATCGCATGCTGGTCGCTCGTCTTTGTCGCATGCATCGTGCAGTCATGGCTATTGGCCGAGGTGGTGCCGGAGGCGAACTACCGTTTGCGATGGCCGGTGGATCAGGCCGCAGCGATGGCGACGGATGCTCTCCGCACTGCTGGTCACGGTGCGATCGGTCCTGTCGAAATGTGCGGAAACGTGGGTGCCGACGGAACATGCTCCGATTTCGTCTTGGCTGCGCGTGAGGGGCGCACGGCGATGGCCGTATGCGCGAATACGGCTTCGATCGAATCTCGCGAGGCGGATGATTTGGATGACGTGGACTCCGTCCGGATGTCCGTGAATCAAGGCCGCCTCGTGGTGCGGGATCGCGATCGAGTTCTGGTCAACGTCGCCTTCGACACCATGGATATCGAAGTGGATTCGAAGTTCGGAGGCCGTCCGTCCCGAAGCGCCTTGCTGCCGCTGTCCTACTATCGTTCCTCGGAATCGAGCGGCTACGCGAAACAACTACTGGCATCCCTGCGCGCGGGCGCATACCTGCAGGATGCGCAGGTGTCGCGTGGTGACTCGATCGATGCCATCCGGGCGCTCAGGACCACAGCGAGCTTTCAGCCGTTCATCGCAGTCGTGCTGATGACTCTCGCGGTCGCGCGTCCCCGCGTCCGCAGCATCTGGGTTGTCGTGGCTGCGATGGTCTCAGTCGTGTCGGGACTGGTGATCCAGATCGCTTTGGAGACTGCAGTAGGGCGTCTGGGAGTCGTCCGCTCGGCATGGGTTGCCGCGATCCCGCCACTCGTCAGCGGAGTCTTGTCCATGCCCCTTTGGAGGGGAGGCATCGCACGTGCTTAGCGCCTATGTCGTATGGCGTCGCTGGGCAGTGACCACGTGCAGCCTGCTCGCGTTGGTGGTTGCTGTGTTTGCACTGCTCGAGGCCCGGAGAATCCTCGGCAGCGATCGCCCTTTCGGCGGAGCAGAGGTGACGAACGAACTGATGCGTCTTGCCCAGATCCTCGGCATCTCGTTCGCCGTTCTCGGGCCCGTGGCGGCGCTCGACGTCGGTTTGCGGCTACGAAGCAGCGGTTCTATCTGGGTGCTTGCGCAATCAGCGCATGGATTGAGTGCGCTTCTCGGAACTGCGGTGGCATGCGGAGCCGCTACGTGTGCGGCAGTCTGGTTGGGGTCGCGACTCGGACCTGCAGCATCCCAGTCTCTTCAATTCACGAAAGTGGGCGACGAATGGGTATGGCGACCTTGGCTCGACGCAGACGCAGTGGCGTTGCCAAGAGGCAGCTTCCGAATGCCTGCAGTCGATCTTCGCCAGCCGGGGGACGCTGGCGAACGCCAGACAGCGAGCATCGGCAATGCGCACTGGGTCGCTGGCGCCGGTGTCGTTGCTTCGTTGTGTAGAGGCGTCTTGTCGGGACATCGTTCCTCATGGCAAGCCCACGCGGTCTTCGTGAATGCTGTCGCTGCGGCGGTCTTGCTGTGGGCCTGGATGCCGAGGCTTGCACTTGTCGTGGTGGTGGCGCTCGCGCTGGCCGAAGCGGTCTCCATTCGCATACGGGGAGTGCGCGCAACGTGAACAGCTTGTCGCAATCGCTGGTGCTGCAGGAACTGAGCGTCTGCTATGGCAAACGGAAGGCGTTGGGTCCGTTGTCGCTGAACGTGGCAGCAGGCGAGATCGTCTCGGTGCTCGGGCCCAACGGTGCCGGCAAGTCTACGATGCTGGCCTGCGTCGCCGGCTTGTTGCCGTTGCACTCAGGTCGAGTCGAGATCTTCGGCCAAGATGTTTCTCGAAGCCCGTTGCATGTTCGCTGTGGCATGGGGCTCGGTTGGTTGCCGCAGGATGCTGCGTCTTTCTCCGAACTCACAGTCGAAGCCAACCTCGCAATCGTTGCCGAGGGGATGAGGTTCTCGCGCGAAGAACGAAAGAAGGCCGTGCGGCAGTCTGTGGACAGTCTCGAACTGACAGAGCTTTCGAATCGGACCTACGCGACGCTGTCGGGTGGCGAGCGACGTCGCGTAGAGTTGGCCAAGGCTCTGATGCGTCACCCAAGGCTCTTGCTGTTGGACGAGCCTTACGCTGCCTTGGATCCGCAAGCCATCGCTGCCACGAATAGGATCCTGCGGCGCGTTGCCGAACAGGGAGTGGCGATCTTGGTCACGGACCACCGCTACGAAGTCTTGATGTCGTTTGCGACCCGCCATGTGGTGTTGCACCGGGGTGAGCTCGTCTGCTGTGGGACGGCCGCAGAAGTCATGGCGCATCCTGGGGCCCGGGGCCTCTACTTCGTCGGCGGAGGTGGCGCTTGATCCGGCACGTTTGCGCGCTGTCGTTGCTCGTTGCAGTGGGCCTGCGGTCCGCGGAGCTAGCTGCAGTGCCGGCCTTCACGCCCGCCATCGAGGTCCCGTTGCCCATGTCGATGCGACTGGAAGGACTGCGGGCTGCGATGGACCCGCAACAGTCGATCCTGTTGGAGGCCCGTGCCTGCTACCCAGGGCGCGAGCGTCTCGGGCCGCTCTGGCTCGGTTTTGCGACGCACATGGATTTGCAGCAGGTGCGGCTGTCCTGCACCGGTCAAGGTCAGCCGATCTCGCATGCGCAAGCTGGCCAAGGTCGATGGGATGGAGAGGAGTTGATCCTCACCGAACGTGTCGTCTGCGAAGGTCCCGATGGGCCGTTCGCAGCGGAGCGAGTCACGCTGCGCCGCGGCATAGTGACAGTCCGCCGGTAGTGCCGCTGCTTCACCGCGGCTCGCGCAACGGTCGCCGCGGATACGTTCGCTGCGTCTTCTTGCCGTCGCCGTCGATCCACTCGAACGCGACTTCGCTCGCGCGGATCGTGTAGCGCACCGAGTGCTTCTTGCCGTTGCCGAAAATGATGTCCACGTCGCCGTCTGCATCGAGGTCGCCGGCCACGACCGATTCGGACCCTGCGACCGAGAAGGGCAACGTCGTCGCCGTCGCGTCCACGAACGTGCCATTGCCGTTGTTGGAGTAGAGGCGGTTGGTCCCGTCGCGCGCGATGACGATGTCGAGATCGCCGTCGCCGTCGAAGTCCGCCATCGCCGCTGCTCGATTGCGGAAGCTGCCGATCGAGGCCGTCGGCAACGTGGACTGCGCGAAGTCGCGCGGACCGTTTCGCAGCAACAACGCGCCCGCCTCGCCGATCAGTTGCGCGTCGAGGTCCCCGTCGCCGTCCGCGTCGAACCACAAGAACTCGCGCACGCTGCCGCGCACTTGGGGCAGGTGGTCCTTCTGCAGGTGGTCGAACTGCGTCTGTGCGAGCAGCCCGGAGGCTGCGCCGAA
>CAIYFF010000493.1 GCA_903925435.1 uncultured Planctomycetota bacterium
ATGTCTTGGAGAAGTTGCTGGATGCTCTGGGACACGCGTGCTTCCTCGGTGGCGTCGTTGGATTGCGGCGCGAGAAAGGTGCGCCGAAGCCGTGCATCGGCCGCAACTTGCGACTTCTTGAGTGCTATAGTCCCCGCCTGGAACAACAAGCGTCGATGAAGACGCCCCCGGCCCCTGCCAAGCAGCAGGGGTGCCGGGTGCAATCCACGCCCTGCTATGACCGACTTAAGCTTCGCGTTCGAGCCGCAACGACGACTTCCCGAGGAAGCGCCGCGCCTCCATCGCCAGCCCGAGGGCAATGCGTCCCCCGGCGCCAGCGGGTCAGCCAACTCAGGCGATGCAACGAGCACACCCACTGCATCCGACGCCTCTAGCTCAGCGCCCACGGCTGGTGACATGACCGGCGCAGGCGCTGCGACGCCGCCAGCCGGCGGCGACAGCTCGCCGCCGCGCAATGGAGCGCCAACGTCCTACGAAGGCGTGCCGCTCGCATCGATCGACCGCACCGTGCTGTTCGGCAATCGCGAGATGTCATGGCTCGCGTTCAATCGCCGCGTGATGTCCGAGGCCGGCAACGACCAGGTGCCGCTCCTCGAGCGCCTGAAGTTCCTCGCCATCGCGAGCCAAAATCTCGACGAGTTCTTCGAGGTCCGCGTCGCCGGCGTGATGGAACTCGTCGATGCGAATCTGCAGGGCGAGAACCCTGATGGCCTGAAGCCGCAGGAAGAACTCGAACGCGTGCGCGAACAGGCGCGCAACTTCCTCGAAGAACTGCACCGCACTTGGAATGAAGCGATCATGCCATCGCTCGCCAAGGCGGGCATCGAGATCAAGAAGACGCACCAGCTGACGCAAGCGCAGCGCGATTGGGTCGACGGGCACTTCCAGCGCGAGATCTACCCGGTGCTCACGCCGCTCGCGGTCGATCCGTCGCACCCGTTCCCGGTGCTGCTCAACAAGTCACTCAACCTCGCGGTGCTGCTCCTCGATCCGCGTCAGTCGCGCAAGATGCATCGCATCGCAGTCGTGCAAGTGCCGCGCGTCCTGCCGCGCATTGCCCGCTTGCCCGCAGCAGACGGCAAGCGCGTGTGCGTCTTCACGGCGGACATCGTCCAGTCGCGACTGAAGGACCTGTTCCCCGGGCTCGAAGTGCTGCACTCGTGCAGCTTCCGCGTCACGCGCGACAGCAACATCGACGTCGACGAAGTGCAGACGACGGACTTGATGAGTTCGATCGAGCGCGAACTCGTGAAGCGCCGCCGCGGCGAGCCAGTGCGCCTCGAAATCGACCGCGGCGCGCACCCCGAGATCGTCGACCGCTTCGTGCGCGCATTCGGCATCGAGCACGAAGACGTCTACTACTGCGACGGACCGGTCAATCTGGGCCGCGTGATGGAGCTGTACCAGAACACGGAGAACCCAGAACTGCGCGATCCGCCCGTGCAGCCCGTGAAGACCGTCGCATGGAACAACGCGGACGAGATGTTCGCGGACCTGCGCGACGCGGACATCCTGCTCCACCATCCCTACGAGTCGTTCTCGACC
>CAIYFF010000494.1 GCA_903925435.1 uncultured Planctomycetota bacterium
AGAATTGTCCTCTTCGGAGGGCGCGATGACAGCTTCAACTCCTACCCGAACGATGTCTGGGAGTGGGATGGTCAGGCATGGTCGCAGCACATCGTGCCTGGACCGGTGGGGCGGGATGGCCATGCGATGGCATACGATGCGAATCGAGGTCGAGTAGTGTTGTTTGGAGGCAGATCCAACATTGGAACCCTCGGCGACACTTGGGAGTGGGATGGCGTTCAATGGGTGCCGCGTTTTGCCTCTGTGAACCCCGTCGGGCGCTGGGGGGCATCTATGGCCTTTGATGCGTCTCGAGGCACTGTCATTATGAACGGCGGGCAGGCATTGGGCGTTGTGCGAGATGACACATGGTCTTGGAATGGAGCGAACTGGAGTCTCATTGAGGCGAGCACGAGCGGGCAGTTTGGCCACCAGCCTAGGTATGGGGCGAGCATGGGCTACCACAGCCGGTGGGGAGGCTGCCTGTCATTCGGAGGCTCCACGACCAGTAGCTCCTATACGATGCTTGAGGTCCTGCAGGGCAATAGATGGGTTTCCTATGGGACCGTTAGCCTATTCGGCGCGATAGGAGGCTCGGCGGGATCGATGGTCTTTGACGAGGCCCGTCAACAACTGGTTTACGCTGGGTTGTCCACCATCCAAAATCGCTTCGCGACCTGGACGATCGATGGCAGTCCGCCGAGCACTGCAGCCTTTGGGCTTGGCTGTGGCCCTCAGCCCGCATCGCTGCAAACTGTCACCGCCGCCCTCCCAGTCATCGGCCGCACGGCCGAACTCTCCATGCAGGGGGCCGCACTCGACTTCGGCTTCCTCGCAATCGGCACCAGCAAGTATTGGATGGGCGGCTTCCCGCTCCCAATCGCGCTCGATGGCCTCGGCATGCCAGGCTGCGGCATCCTTCAATCCCTCGACATCTACAGTTCCTACCCGTCGAGCAGCGGTTCCGCGGGCGTCGCGAACTTCTCGCTGCCGATCCCGCCCAACGTCTTCTTCCTGGGCGTCGAACTGCAGCTGCAGGCGTGGGCGCCGGATCCCGCCGCAAACACAGCAGGCATCGTGCTGACGAACGGACTGACCTGGACGATCGGCGACTACTGACAGTCGCCGCAGCGCCTCTCACCCCTTCGGCATCAACTCCGCCCTTCGCCCCTGCAACGCTTCAACCACCAACCCATCCATCCCCGCGACCTCGCCACGCTCCACCAACGCCAAAATCTCCCGTCGCATCCGCGGCTCCCAGAACCGCTTGAGATGCGACGCAACCCCATCCACCGCGGCCTTGCGATCCGGCTCCGCGGCAAAGAACGCGGCGATCTGGTTCGCCATCGTCACGAGCTTCTTGCCGTCCATCAGCGGGCCTCCCCGCGCACCGCGGAGTCGGGGACTGCGTTCTCTTGGGCCTCAGAGAACTGCTCGTATTCGCGCTGCCACTCGGACTTCTTCGCGTGTGCGACAACCTGAACGGCAGTGACCTTGTACTCCGGACAGTTTGTGGCCCAGTCCGAGTTCTCGGTCGTGACGACGTTCACCCCCGACTCGGGATGATGGAACGTGGTGTAGACGACTCCGGGCTGCATGCGTTCGGTGATGACGGCGCGCAGTGAGGTCTCGCCCTTGCGCGACTGCAGCGAGACCATCTCGCCGTCCTTGATGC
>CAIYFF010000495.1 GCA_903925435.1 uncultured Planctomycetota bacterium
CGCGTGCTCGTCTCCAACCCGGTGCCCGGCGTTCCCAATCTCGTCTACGGCGTCAACGACGCGTCGTGTGACTTCGCCAACGAGCGAGTCGTCACCGCTGCTTCGTGCACGACCAATTGCCTCGCGCCCATCGTGCGCGTGCTGCACGACGGCATCGGCATCGCGCGCGGACTCGTGACGACGATTCACGATCCGACCAACACGCAAGGAGTCGTCGACCGCGCGGACGCGGACCCACGCCGCGCACGTTCTGCGCTCGTCAATCTGATCCCGACCTCGACGAACTCCGCGACCGCGGTCGCGATGATCGTGCCAGAGCTGAAGGGTCGCCTGGACAGCATCGCAGTGCGCGCGCCCGTGCTGAACGCGTCGATCACCGACTGCGCATTCCAGATGGCGCGCGCGACGACGGTGGTGGAGGTCAACGCGCTCCTGCTCGCTGCGTCACAGCGAGGGCCGCTAGTGGGCGTGCTCGGCTACGAAACGAGGCCTCTGGTCAGCAGCGACTTCGCGCGCGATCCGCGCAGCGGCATCGTCGACTCGCTCTGCACGCGCGTCGTCGATGGTTCGATGGTCAAGGTCATGGCGTGGTACGACAACGAGTGGGGCTACGTGAACCGCATGACGGATCTCGCGCGGCGATTCGCTTTGGCAATCGGATGACGCATCCCTCCGCGCACCGTCTCGTCACCGTCTGCTACCAGTCGTTCACGTTGAGCGACGGCGCGTTGCGCATGCTTGCGCTGTTGCACATGCACGCGCGCGGCGGTTCGCCGTTGCAGATCGCGCTTTCGCTGTTGCCCTACGAGATCGCGGGCGTGTTCACCAACCTGCTCGCGGGCCGCATCGGCGCGCAGAAGGGACTGAAGCCGGTGTTGCTCGCGGGACTCCTGCTGCAAGCGGTTGCTTGCGTGATGCTCGCGGCTGTCGCGGACAGCATGTCGATGCTCGTGGTGATGGCGGCGCAGGCGATCTCCGGCATCGCGAAGGACCTCGTCAAGACGAGCGCGAAGAGCTACGTGAGGACGCTGGCGAAACCTGGGGGCGGCGAGTTGTTCTCTGCAGTCGCGTGGATCACAGGCAGCAAGAACGCGATGAAGGGCCTCGGCTTCTTCGTCGGCGGCGCGTTGTTGTCGACGATCGGCTTCTTCTCGACCAACGTGGCGATCGCCGCTGCGTTGCTGCTGGCCGCGTGGCTGGCCGCGAGCCAGTTGCCGCAGCAGCGCGGCAAGGATCGCTCGCGCGTGCGTTCGGCGCTGGCGCACGGGGCCGCAGTCAACTGGCTCGCGCTGGCGCGGATGTTCTTGTTCGGCTCGCGCGACGTGTGGTTTGCGGTCGCGTTGCCGGTGTTCGCGGTTTCGGCGCTTCTGTTCCCGTCGGCAGTCGTCGGCGGCTTCCTCTCGCTGTGGGTCATCGGCTACGGCGCGATGCAGGCCGCGACGCCGCGCCTGCTGCAGCCCGGTGGGATGGCGCGCGGCGGTGCGCAATGCGTGGCGCTCACGTTCGCGTTGCTCGCGCCGCTTGCCGCGATGTGGGCGCTCCTTCGTCTGGAGGCGTCGCCGGCCGTGGTCGTGCCACTCGGCCTCATCGCCTACGGCATCGTGTTCGCCATGTGCAGCAGCGTGCACAGCTGGCTCGTCGTGCAACTAGGCGACGGCGATGACACCGCAGAGCGAGTCGGCTTCTACTACGCGGCCAACAGCCTCGGTCGACTCGCTGGACTGATCGCGTCCGGCTGGATCTTCGGCAGCTTTGCGAATGCGCATGATGGCTTCGCTGCGTGCATCGTCGCTGCCAGCGCCGCGGTTGTTCTCGCTGCGCTGGCCTCGCTGCCGATGGCTGCCGCGGTGCGCCGCGTCAGTTCTTGATCTTCAGCGCAGCGATCGCCTTCGCCGGATCCTTGGCGTAGCGGTCGAGGCAGGCCTGGTTGCAGAAGTGCATGTTGTAGTCCTGCACTTGCAGCGGCCACTTCTCTTCGCCGTCCATGCCGAGCGCGCAGCCGGCGCAGCGGTGGACGAGCTTGTCGACCTTGCCATCCTTGGCGTCGGCCAACGCGAGCTTGGCCAGCGTCTCCTCGGTGATTGGCGTCATGGCCGCGGGGGCCGCTGCCGCCGGTTGTTCGGTCGGCTGCGTAGCGGGCTTCGACTCGGCGGAGCACGCGGCGAACAGCAGCAGCGCGCTGGCAATCGTCATTGCGAAGGTCTTGGTCATGCCAAGCAATCTACCCTGCTCCAGGCCTTGGAGCAGCTTCGTCATTCGGTCCACGCCACGGTCGTGCAACGAGAGCCGCCGTTGCCATCGCGAGCAGCGCGCAGGTGGCGAGCGTCCAGATCGGAGCTTCGGCCATCGAGAGCGGCAGCCACATGGCGCTCCAGTAGAGGCTCACGTTCGCGATGTGGCCGAGGCTCACGACGGAGAGGATCGCCGCAAAGATGCCGCCGAGCATCGATGACAGCAGTGGATTGGCGATCGCCGTTGCGACTGCGCAGGCAATGCGAGCTTTGCTGCTGTCGCAACGATTGGTCGCCGCGACGACCAATGCGCCGACAACGACTGCGCCCGCCGTAACCGGCAGCAGCACCGGCAGCATGCGATGCCAGTCGATGGCTCCGACGCGGGCGTTTGCGCTCGCGATGGGGCATGCCGCGAATGCGAACGGCATCGCGGCGTGGATCGCGATCGTGAGCAAGGAGCGAGCGGCCGAAGAGTTGTCGGTCGTCGCGCTCACGAACCCTCGATCCCGACTGCAGCAAGGACTGCGCGTGCCGCGGGCGCGCAGCTCGCGCGTCGAAGCGCCTCGACCTGTTCCGCGTCCACCCTGTGCTTGCCGGCGAAGGATGCTTCGCGTTGGTCTTCGATCGGCTGTGGCGTCACCTGGATCCAGGCGCCAGTCTTCGTGTCCAGCACGACGAAGCGCAGCCGGAGGCGCATGCGCAAGTTCTCGCTCGGGATGAAGAGGCCGACGACGGGGATCCACGCTGTGGCGGCGGCTCCCTCGGTGTCCTCCGAGCTCGACTCGAGCGTTCCCCAATACGCGATGACTGCCGAGTAGCCGCCGCGCCGTGCGGCGCCGAGCAACCCTTCGCCCTTCACGGTCCA
>CAIYFF010000496.1 GCA_903925435.1 uncultured Planctomycetota bacterium
ATGGAAACCGAGATGAAGGAGAAGCGCTTCGTCGACGCGAGGCCCAAGGTATGAGCAGGGACGAAAAGGATCTCGTGATCGTGGCGGGCTGGCGCACGCCGTTCTGCAAAGCATCGGGCGCGCTCGCAGGCTCGTCCGCTGCCGACCTCGCAACCCACGTGTTCCGCGAAACCATCGACCGCACGGGCATCGACCCGCGCGTGATCGACGAGGTGATCCTCGGCTGCGCGGGCCCCGATGCGGCCGAAGCCAACGTCGCGCGCGTCGCCGCGTTGCGTGCCGGCCTCCCCAAGGAGACTCCCGCCGTGACCGTGATGCGCAACTGCGCGTCCGGCATGGAGGCGCTGCTCGCAGCGCAGCAACGCCTGCGCGCAGGCGACGGCGAGGTGTTCTTGGTCGGCGGCGCCGAGTCGATGAGCAACTTCCCGCTGCTCATGGGCAAGCGGCTCGTCAAGTTCTTCGGCGGACTGTCGAAGGCAAAGACCGCAGCCCAGCGACTGCTGGCGCTGTCGCGCTTCCGTCCCTCGTCGCTGAAGCCGCGCATTGCCGTGGTGGAAGGTCTCACCGACCCCATCACCGGCCTGATGATGGGCAACACCGCCGAGAACGTGGCCCGCATGTTCGGCATCGGCCGCGAAGAGATGGATCGCTTCGCGTTGCAGAGCCACCTGCGCGCAGAGAAGGCCACTGCGGAAAGCCGTTTTGCCGCCGAGATCGCGCCGTTCACAAGCCTGCCGGATTTCGCCGCGATGGTCGCAGGCGATGACGGCGTGCGGCAGGGACAGACGATGGAAGCGCTGCAGAAGCTGCGTCCGGTGTTCGACAAGAACGCGGGCGACGTGACGGTCGGCAACGCATGCCAGATCACCGACGGCGCAGTCGCGATGCTGTGCACGTCGATGAAGAAGGCGCGCGAACTGGGCCTCTCGCCAATCGCGGCGATCCGCGGCCACGCGCGCGCAGGGTTGGCGCCCGAGTTCATGGGCCTTGGCCCAGTGCACGCGACGCCCAAGGCGCTGCACGAAGCCGGCGTCCAGTTCTCCGACCTCGACCTCGTCGAGATCAACGAAGCGTTCGCCGCACAGGTGCTCGGTTGCCAGCGCGCGTTCGCGGACGCGAACTACTGCAAGAACGAGTTGGGGCTGTCGTCGGCAATCGGCGAACTCGACTCCGACAAGCTCAACGTGAACGGCGGAGCGATCGCGCTCGGCCACCCCATCGCTGCGTCCGGCGCACGCTTGCCGCTGACGCTCGCCCACGAACTCCGCCGCCGCGGCCGCCGGTTCGGCCTTGCCGCGCTCTGCATCGGCGGCGGCCAAGGCCAGGCACTCGTCCTCGAAGCGCTCCCGTGAACATGAACACCACCGAGACCCGCACCGAGTCCCCCGTCGCGCAACCTGCGGCGCAGACGTTCGAGCTTCCGATCACGGTCGATGCGCGTGGCATCGCCGTGCTGCGCCTTGGCGCGGCGGACGAGAGCGTCGTCACCTTCACGAAGGAGCGCTTGCTCGCGCTCGACCGCGCGCTGCAGTCGCTGCAGCAGCGTCAAGGTCTCCGCGGCGTCGTCATCACGGGCCCTGGCCCTGCGATGTTCTGCGCCGGCGCCGACATCGGGTTGATCCACTCGATCCAATCCGTGGCCGAAGGCCGCGATGCCGCGACGCTGGGCCGCTCGATCTTCGAGCGCTGCCGCAAGATCGCAGTCCCGGTGGTCGCTGCCATCGAGGGCCCGTGTGTCGGCGGCGGTTGCGAACTGGCGCTGTTCTGCGACGTGCGCATCGCGAGCGAGCATCCCTCGACGCAGATCGGCTTGCCCGAAACCAAGCTCGGCATCGTCCCGGGCTTCGGCGGCACGCAGAACATGGCGAGGCTGCTTGGCCTCCCCACTGCGCTCGACCTGATCTTGGGCGGCAAGCTGTTGCGGCCCGTGCCAGCGCTCAAGAAGGGGCTCGTCGATCGACTCGCGCCGCGCGAGAAGCTGCTCGCGGTTGCAGTCGAGGAAATCGAGAAGCTCGCTGCCAAGGGCAAGAAGGCAAAGACGCGCAAGCTGAAGGGACAGGCGTTCTGGCTCAGCAAGACGCCACTCCGTTCGCTCGCCATCAACGCTGCCAAGAAGCAACTCGACAAGGGCCAGGCGCGGTTCTACCCAGCGCCCAAGGCAGCCCTGGAGCTGTGCGTCGCCGCGTTCACGAAGCCCGAGGCCGATGGCTTCGAGCAAGAGGCGCGCGCGCTCGGCGAGATGATCGCGACGCCGGTCAGCAAGGCGCTGACACAACTGTTCTTCTTGACCGAGCGCAGCAAGCGCCTGGGCAAGGGCAACGGTGCGCGCAACGTCGACCGCGCGCTGATCGTCGGCGGCGGCGTCATGGGCGCAGGCATCGCCGGCCAACTCGCGAACAAGGGCATCGACACGCGCCTGTGCGACCTGTCTGGCGAAGCGCTCGCAAAGGCGAAGGCTCGCCTTCAGCAGGACCTGTCGCGGCGCGTCCAGCGCAAGCAGCTGAAGAAACACGAGGCCACCGCAATCCAGGACAAGCTCGCCGTGTCGAGCGACTGGGGCAGCCTCGCGCACGTGGACCTCTGGCTCGAAGCCGTCGTCGAAGACCTCGCCGTGAAGCGCAAGCTGATGGCGCAGGCGGTCGCAAAGGGTCTCCCGTCCGACGCGATCCTCGCGACCAACACCAGCTCGCTGCCGGTCGATGCCATGGCCGATGCGGTGCCAAACCCCGAGCGCGTGGTCGGCATCCACTTCTTCAACCCGCCCGAGAAGATGCCGCTGGTCGAAGTGATCCGTGGCAAGCGGACGAGCGACGCCGCGGTCGCGACCGCGTGCCGCCTCGCGACCCGGATGGGCAAGTTCCCGGTCGTCACCGGCGACAGCCCGGGCTTCTTGGTCAACCGCTGCCTGTCGCCGTATCTCAACGAAGCGGCGCGCTTGTTGGTCGAAGGCAACGACCCTGAGTTCCTCGACCGCGTGCTGCTCGACTTCGGCATGCCCATGGGACCGTGCCGTCTGCTCGACGAGATCGGCTTCGACGTCGCGACCAAGGTCAGCGAAGTGATGGAAGCCGCGTTCACGGATCGCATGCAGCCGTGCTCGCTGTTCGCTGCGATGGTCGCGGCGAAGGCGCTCGGCAAGAAGAGCGGCGGCGGCATCTACGACAAGGACGGCAAGGGCCAGGGCCCGGGCCGCAAGGTGCTCGACGAAGTGCGCGCGCGCCGCGGCGTGCCGACGCGCACCGCATCGCGCAGCGAAGTGATCCAGCGCCTGATCTATCCGCTCGTCGACGAGGCATATCGCTGCCTCGATGACGGCGTGGTCGGAGCCGAGCAGGATCTCGATCTCGGCCTTGTCATGGGCATCGGGTTCCCGCCGTTCCTCGGCGGCATCACCGGCTACGCAAAGAGCGAAGGCATGAAGACGATCGTCAGCGCGCTCGACGAGCTCGCGCGCACGATTGACGCGCGCTTCCGCCCCAGCGACGGCCTGCGTCGCCGCGCGGTCGAGGCCTGATTGCGCGCATCGCCGCTGCATCGCGGCGATGCAAACTGCGCGAGTTGCTGCGCACTGCGCGCCTCGCGCATGCCTCCCGAAAAAAATCTCGAGGTTTATTCGGCCATGGCATCGAGCGATGCGCACTGCCCCCGAAACCTGCGTGCGCGAAGTGAGTAGACTTACGCGTGCGCGCGCAGACAGCGGTGCCTGACCGCCTGCCGCCACGGGGAAGTTTGCTTGCGTCGACGCCCAAGGTGTCGGCGTGATGTTCTATGTCGATCCGGCTTGGCCTTGCCCTGTGCGTGCTGGCCGGCTGCCAAGTGCAGCCGACTCGGCCCGCGGCCATCGATGCGGCGATGCCCCACAGCACCGCCGCACTGGATCGCTTCGCAGACGGCCACGGCATCTGCCTCGGTGTCGAATACCTGCCTCCGCCCAACGCCGCTGCCGCGCCCGCGGCGCTGCACTGGGGAGAACCACAGGATCGGCCCTCGGACCACGCGCGCAGCGGTTCCCAATTGCCCAAGCGGCTCGGCGCGCGCGAAGCCAACCAACGCGCGAGCGCGAACCGCGATGTCGACACGACTGCGATCGACGAGATGGCGATGCAGTTCCTCGACGACCTCATGGGCGACGACCGTCGCCGCATGCGGCGGGAGTTCGGCGCGCCGCTGCTCACCGGACAGACGTTCGACGCGCAGAGCCCGGGCATCGACCTGCGCTCCGACGAGATCACGGCCGAGGAACAAGACCTGCGGCTCGCGCAAAGCGGCATGCAGATCCTGCGGCGCCCGTTCCAGCGCATGCTGCGCCGCACGCCGATGGTGTCTGGACTCGAGGTCCAGATCGACCGGATCGCGAACGGACGCAACGATGCGGAAGACGCAGGCGAATCGAATGAGGGCACGGAATACGGGCGAGTCTCGTTGCTCGTGCGACCCAACCGACTCTCGGATCCGGTCGAGATCGGCTACCGACGCTCCGGGCTCCGGATCGCGACGACGCAAGAGCAGCTGAAGTGCACGTGCACGATCCCGCTCGGCAACGGCGTGTTCCTCGAGTTGCGCGCGCGACAGACCTATGCCGACGACACCTGGCAGCTCCGCTCGGACCTGCGCTGGCAATACTCGCAAACCACCAGCTTGCACTTCGCCGTCGGCAACGGCCTCGACTTCTTGCCCTCGTCTCCGACCTACAGCCTCGAAGGCACGCCCTTCGACGGAACCTCTGGCGTGCTGTTCTATGCAGTCCACCTGTTCTGAGTCCGCGAGCGCAAGACGCTCATGGAGAGCGATCGCCGCAGTTGCGCTCTCCGCGCTCCTAGGCTCGTGCGCATTCACGGACGCGCCTGCGTTCCCGCGCCCCGAACTCACGTTGTCGCAGGAAGCGCGAGACGCATATGCGCTGCCGGGGCCAGTGCAGTTGCTCAAGATCGAATCGGTTGGCAGCGGCGGCACGTTCGTAGGCGACCTTGCCTGCGGCCCAGAGACGGTGCACTTCCACCTCTACGAGCACCAAAAGAAGGACGCGCCGCTCGTGCTGCTGGTGCCGATCCTCGGCGGCGGCGAAGAACTGCTGCGCACGATGGCGCGCCGGTTCGTGCAGCGTGGCTACCACGCCCTCTATTGCGACCGCGCCGGATCGGCGCTGCGTCCGCCGCAGCGCGGCCCCGAGCTCGAGAAGCTGCTCGTCCGCACGGTGCTCCACCAGCGCATCGCGCTGCGGTGGGCCCGCAACAGCGAGCAAGTGCGCCCGCAGTCGACCTTCGCGTGCGGCGTCTCGATGGGTGGCATCGTGACGACGTTGCTCACCGCGCTCGAACCCGGTCTCCAAGGCTCGGCGATGTGCCTTGCTGGCGCGGACCTGCCGACGATCCTCGGCAACAGCTCGGAAGCCCGCATCCAGAAGTGGCGCGACTGGCGGCTTGCGACCGATGGCATCAGCGGGAGCCCGCTCGACCAAGAACTGCGTCAGAGCCTGCGCTCCGACCCGCTGCGCTTTGCGCCCTACGTGCAGACCGACCGCGTGTTCCTGGTCGCAGCAGAGTTCGATGAGGTTGTCCGGCCGCACCACCAGGACCTGTTGTGGGAAGCGCTTGGGCGACCGCAGCGTCTGTCGATCCCGCTCGGCCACTACTCCGCTGCGGTCTGTCTCGACCCGCTGGTCAGTTCGATCGCGGACTTCTTCGACGCGCGGCAACACGACGGCAGCCACCTGGCGGTCGCAGCCAGCGCGCCGTGATGCGGCCCACCGCGCGGCTCGCCCAGTCCTGAGGGAACCCAGGGAGTCGTATCGACCCTTGCGCGTCTTCGTCGGCCACCCTTTCATTGTCGCCCGTCTTCGACCCAACCAGAGAGCCCATGGCCCTTCGCTTCGACCTCAGCCGTCCAATCCAGGCAGCCGCCCTTCTCGTCGCACTTGCAGCCAACCTGCACGCCCAGCTTCCGGGTGGCCTCGGTGGCCTCGGCGGCCAGGAACCAGCAGCAGTTGCGCCGCCGCGCTCGCCGGCCGAGAAGCTCGAAGACCTCAAGCGTGAGATCGAACGCCTGAAGGGTGAGATCCAGTTCGTGCAGCAGCGCGCAGCGCTCGGCGCAGCCCCGATCAAGGACCGCTTGCAGAACCGCGTCTTTGCGCCGCGCTCGATCGATGCCGGCCAAAGCTCGGCCGCGATGCCAGCGCCCGCAATTCCGGTCACGCCGCAGCCCGCACGCCGCATGACGTCGGACGAGCAGCAGAAGTATCAGGGCGACGTGATGATGGTCTGCCAGGGTCGCGCGATCCGCACCGCAGACTTCCAAGCGCTCGTCGACTACCTCGGCACCGTCAAGGACGCTGGCGACCTCACGTCGCGTGAGCAGCGCACCGCGCTCGAACTGATCCGCCTCGAAGCTGTTCTCGGCTCGTTCGAAGAGTCGAGCCTCGAAGCGAAGCAGCAGATCGACGCCGCCAAGAAGGAACTCGACGAGGGCAAGGCTTGGACCGAGGTCCAAAACCGCTACGGCCGCGGCCCGAACATGGCGCAAGAAGGCAAGATCCAGGTCGCGCGCTATTCGCCGCTCGGCCTCGAGGTCGAGAAGGCTGCGTTCACGACGGAGAAGGGCAAGGTCATTGGCCCAGTCCGCGGCGCCACCGGCTACGCGATCCTCGCGATCGACGGCCTGACCAAGACGGACACGGACGCCGGCGACATGGTCGACGCGCGCCTGATCTTCGTCCCCTACCACGGCGATCCGGGCGACATGGACAAGGTCCGCGCGCAGGCGATCACCGGGCAGGTTGATCTCGTGGTCCGCGATGACGCCGCGCTGCAGAAGCTGCCGCCGTCGCTGCGCCCCGCGATGCCGCAGGCGCCCTCGATGAAGCGCGATGTCGAGATGACGACCGGCGGCCAGGACCAGCCGGTCAAGAAAGACGAAGCGAAGAAGTGATCCACCGCGCGGGGCCTGCGCCTCGCGCAACCGATCGCCTGCGGGTTCGGCCTGTCCGCTTCTCTTTGGCAGCGCATCGACTGCGCAGCCTCCGTCCGTAGTCTCCTCCGCGGCCTCCCCCACAAGGCCCCTGTTTCCCGCACCTCTGTTTCGCACCCCCTAGGGAGGCCTCATGCCGAGCATCCGCCGCAGCGGCGGCGCCGTTCTGTTCTTCTACGAGGGCAAGTTGCCCGCGCCCGACGAGGACGCGTTCTCCGCCGCTCTCCAGAACCGCCGCTTCCGCACCATCGAAGACGCCGCCAGCGAAGAGATCTCCGCTGGCTGGATCACTCCGGTCGATCCGACTGGCGATTCCTTCGCGCAGGAAGACATGGATGCTGGCGCAGCTGTCTGGCTCCGCGTCCGCATCGACAAGAAGCAACTGCCGCGCAAGTGGCTGCAGATCCATCGCGACGTCGCCGAGAAGGCCAAGGGCAAGAAGCTGTCCGCCAAGGAACGCCGCGAGCTGAAGGATGACCTGTCCGACAAGCTGCTGCCGCGCGTGCTGCCGACGATCAACATGGTCGATGCGCTGCTCTACCCGGAGCGCAAGACGGTCGTCCTGCTCAACACCAGCAAGTCCGTCGGCGAGACCTTCCAGAAGCTGTTCTTCGAGTCGTTCCAGCTCCCGTTGGAAATGGCGGATCCGCTGCGCCTCGGCTTCCGCTCGGGGCTCGATCCCGAAGCCCAGCACAGCCTGCAGCGTGCGGAGCCGATCCGCTGGTTCCGCGAAGGCGAAGCACGCACGCGCCGCGCGGTCGAATCGAACGACGACGAGATGGAGACCGAAGCATGAGCGCCGAAACCCAACGCGCGCCGAGCGGCGCAGAGACGCATGGATTCCTCGGCGAGGAGTTCCTGACCTGGATCTGGTTCCGGTGGGAAACCGAAGGCGGCGAGTTCCATCTGCCCGGCGGCCGAGTCATCGGCGTGGCGCTCGACGACTTCCTCACGTTCGCCGCGCCAAGCGATGACGAAACGGAGCAGACGCTGCGGCACGGGCTCCCCACCCGCACCGAAGAAGCGCGCACCGCGCTGCGCCAGGGCCGCAGGCTCCGTCGCGCGCGCATGATCATCGCCGAAGGGCCGCGCCAATGGTCGGTGACGATCGACGGCGCGACGATGCGCCTGTCCGGCGCGAAGATGCCCGAAGACGCGGAGGAGTGCGAATCGGACAACGATCGCAATGCCGACCGCACGGCAAACTGGCTCGCGCTGCACGAACTCGTGCACAGCCTCTACGCGCAGTTCTTGAAGGCGCGACTTGCCCCGGACTACCGCAAGACCGGCGCGGAGAAGCAGGCTCAGTGGATGCAGAAGTGATGCCGCAACACTGCGGCTCACTTCATCCCACTTCGACCGGAACGACCTCGACCGCGGCGCCTGCGGATTGGAGCGCGGCCGCGAGCAGGTCCGCAGCACGCTGCGTCCGCCCCGGCTGACCTGTGTCACAACCCCACACGACCGCGAGCACGCGCGTGGTCTCGGGTCGCGTCTTGGTTCGCTGCGCGTCCTTCACCGCATTCGCGCACGGCCCCAATTCGTCGCAAAGGCACACGAGACCGCCAAGGTCGATCGTCTGCCCGCCTTGGTTGAACACATACGAGGCGCCGTCTGGGCTCGTCACCACGGACAGCGCACCCGACACGAGGTCCAGGTCCACGACGCTGATCGGCAGACCGGACCGCAGCGACACGTGGTTGCCCGCATCGACGGCAGCGTTGATGCAAGGCCAGCGTCCATCCGCGAGCGCGCCCACCAGATACTCCGACGACGGCTTGCCGCGGCCCGTCGGCCGATACCCACGCTGGCGCAGCATGTCGCGCACCGAGGTCCGCAGGACATCATCCTGCAAGGGCACATCCGTCGGCACAGGCAACACCGGCAGCGCAGACATCGGCGAAGCGAACTCCGCGCGCAGCGCCAACACGCACAGGCCGGGCAACGGCTCGACGCGAATCCCATTCGTCATCGAACGGACTCCGGCATGCGCGACAACGCCGAGCGATGCAGCGCGAAGACCAGTTCGCGTTCGCTCGCAAACGACTGAGGGCGCGTTCCACCGATCAACGCCGGCTGCGGTTCCATCTCGTCGCGGCGAAGGTGGTCTGGCATCTCCGCGACCTTGCGCCAATTGCCTTGCAGTCGATGCTGCCACAACACGACGCCGGACTCCGTCGACAGCAATCGCCACGTGACATCCCAACTCGCGCCCGAGAAGCGAGCGCCCGGCTCCACTTCCCACGCGGAGATCTCGATCCGCAGCACGGCATCGACGCCCACTTGCTGCTGCAGTCGTTGGAGCGCGTCCGGCTCAGGCTGGTCCCCCGTGAGCGCGCCGCAGCGCTGCGCGAGGTCAAAGCCTGCTCCGAGCGGCAATGCCCGGTAGCCACGCTCTGCGATCGCGCGCTCCGCGCCGTACGCAAAGCCGCGCAGGTCCATCTCCAATCCTTCGCGCAACGAGACTGGGGGCAGCACGAGGATCGCGCTCGGCGCGGGCCCCTCGAATGGAGTCGATTCGACGCGACCGATCGTGCACGCAGCGAGCACAAGGGCAAC
>CAIYFF010000497.1 GCA_903925435.1 uncultured Planctomycetota bacterium
ATGGGCCACGTCGACCACGGCAAGACGTCGCTGATGGACGCGCTGCGCAACACCGACATCGCCAAGGGCGAGGCCGGCGGCATCACGCAGCACATCGGCGCCTACAAGGTCACGAGCGACCAGGGATCGTTCGTCATCCTCGACACCCCGGGCCACGCCGCGTTCACCTCGATGCGCGCGCGCGGTGCCCAGCTGACGGACATCGTCGTCATCGTCGTCGCAGCCGATGACGGCGTGATGCCGCAGACCGAGGAAGCGATCAACCACGCGAAGGCAGCGAAGGTCCCCATGGTGGTCGCGATCACCAAGTGCGACCTGCCGCAAGCCAACACGATGCAGGTGAAGCAGCAACTGATGGTGAAGGGTCTGCAGGCCGAAGAATGGGGCGGCACGACCGGCATCATCGAGGTGTCGAGCACCAAGCGCACCGGCCTCGAGAACCTCATCGAGCGCATCATGCTCGAGTCGGAAGTCCTCGAGCTGAAGTCGCGCCCGGACGCTCCTGGCCGCGGCATCGTCGTCGAGAGCAAGCAGTCGCCTGAGCAAGGCGTCGTCGTCACCGTGCTCGTCACCGACGGCACGCTGCGCATCAAGGACTCGATCGTCTGTGGTGAGAGCTTCTCGCGCGTCCGCGCGATGATCGACGACCACGGTCGCCAGCTCACCGAGGCGCCGCCTTCGACCCCGGTCACGGTGTTCGGCCTCGACCGTCTGCCGATGCCAGGCGACAAGCTGTTCGCCGTCGAAGACGCCAAGAAGGCGCGCGAAGTCGTCGAGGACCGTCAGCGCCGCATTCGCGAGCAGTCGCTCGCCGAGCGCAGCGCGGTCACGCTCGAGACCCTCTCGGCCAAGCTCGCCGAGAAGAACATGCAGGAGATCAAGCTCATCCTGAAGGCCGACGCGATGGGTTCGCTCGAACCGTTGCGCAAGTGCCTGGACGAGCTGAAGACCGCGGAAGTCCGCGTCAACCTCGTGCACAGCGCGTTGGGCGGCATCAACGAGACCGACGTCAGCCTCGCCGAGGCCTCGGGCGCAGTCATCGTCGGCTTCCACACGGTTGCCGACAGCAGCGCACGCCAGGCGGCCGAACGAGACGGCGTCGAGATCCGTTACTACGACGTCATCTACGAGCTGCTCGACAACGTCCGGGCCGCGATGGAAGGCCTCCTCAAGCCCGAGGAAGTCGAGTCGATCCTCGGCCACGCCGAGGTCCGCGCCGTGTTCAAGTCGAGCAAGTTCGGCACGATCGCAGGCTGCTACATCACGGACGGCGTGTGCAAGCGCAACGCCAAGGTCCGCCTGTCGCGCGAAGGCCGCGTGGTCTACTCCGGCAAGGTCGCAAGCCTTCGCCGCGAGAAGGACGACGCGCGCGACGTCCGCGCTGGCTTCGAATGCGGCATCACGCTGCAGGACTACCAAGACCTCAAGGAAGGCGACATCCTCGAATTCGCGCAGGTCGACCTGGTGCGCCGCACGCTCTAGTGCGGGCGCCAGCAACCCTGGCCGCGAGAAGGTGACGAACGCGCGTGCTGCACATCGGAGTGCTTCAGTTCACGTTGGAGATCCCCTACGCCGAGTCGCTCAAGGACAAGCGCGGGGTGCTGAACTCCCTCAAGGATCGCCTTCGCCGCAACTACAACCTCTCGATCTCCGAGATCGAGGACCAGGACGACTGCACGCTCGCCACGATGGGAGCGGTCATCGCAGGTTCGGACATCCCGAGCCTGAACAGCACGATGGACCACCTGCTCAACACCTTGCACGACTGGAAGGACGCCACCCTGACCGACCACCAGCTCGAGATCTTCACGCCGCGCTGATTGCCTGAGACCGCGTCCCCACGCCCCACCGATGAACGAACGCCGCATCCAGCGCCTCGAATCCCAGATCCAGCACCGCGTCGCAGAGATCCTGATGCGCGAGCTGCAAGACCCCAAGCTGGGCATGGTGACGGTCTGCCGCGTCGAACTCGACAGCGAGTTCACGCAGTGCAAGGTCTATTGGTCTGTGTTCGGCACCGACAAGCAGAAGGCGCAGACGCGCGGAGCGCTCAGCCGCGCGCGCGGCTTTGTGCAGCGCGAAGTCGGCGCGTCGCTGAGCACCCGCACCGTGCCCCACCTTGAGTTCGTGTTCGACGAGAGCATCGCTGGCGCGGTCAAGATGCAGGACACGCTGAGCGAGTTGCGCAAGGAACGCGAAGACCGCACCGGAGTCGCCGAGCCGCCAATCCAGGTCGAGCCTGCGCCGCGCAAGAAGCCGGACTGATCTCCGTCTCGCCCGAGCGGGAGTTTTCCGTGCGGCATCGCATATCCTGGCTTTTCGAAAGCCAACCATGCGCATCCAAGCACTCCCCCTGTTCTGCCTGCTGACCGCGACTGCGTGGTCGCAAGATCCCGCCCCCACTGCCAAGCCGAACAGCGTGCCCGAGGCACGCAGCGACGCGGCGACCGCGCTGCTGATGCGCGCGTGCACGACGATGACCGCCGCGACGTCGGGCTCGTTTGCCACCGACATCGAGTCGGACCTCGCGATGATGCGTGGGCAGGACTTCCCGTTTGGCGACGACAGCACGCAGGTGAAGGGCGGTTGGGACCAAGAGCAGCG
>CAIYFF010000498.1 GCA_903925435.1 uncultured Planctomycetota bacterium
GGCGTGCTCGCTGCCGCTGCCTTGGATGCGACGCGCAGTCGCACTTCATTCGATCCCGTCGCCAGCGTCGTCGCGGGCAGCACGATGTGGTCGTGCACGCGCGCGGCCTCGATCGCTGCGCCGTTCACTTCGATCGGACCAAGGATCTCGCCGTCGAAGTCGATCACGAGCGGCGAGTCCTTCGCTGCAGCCATGCGTTCGAACCGCAGGACTGCTCCGCACACAACCTTGTCGACCGGCTTCTCGATCTCGAATGCGAGCTCGTAGCGCACATCAGTGATCGACGCGGCGCGCGCGATCGCGAGCGACTTCTCGATGCCGGGCGCGGGCTCGGGAGACTGCGGGAGAAGCGACAGCACGGTGAGGGCAAACATCAGCGTTGTTGCGTGCGATTCAGGTTTCGGATCACTGAGCAGCGAGCGGGACTTCGATCTCGACGCAGTAGACGCCATGCGGATCGCCGCGTTCGTCCAGCGTGCGTGCGATGGTCGCGATCGAACGGCGCGCCGCGACCGACGTGCGGGCCTTGCCGTTCACGACGATCTCCACGGGTTGGTCGAGGGAGCACATCGAATCGTCGAGTCGCACGAGCAGCGTGCCATCTTGCGCAACGGCGCCGTCTTCATGCGTGGCATGGATCTCGATGCGTTGGCCTTTGCGTGACGCAGTGACGCGCAACGGCATGCGCGACGGTCGTTCGCGCAACGCGAGCCAGTAGCTGCGCAAGTCCACCGTGGTGTCAAACGGCAGCACGGTCCATTCGACGCGCGTCGGCCGCGCAATGCGCGCCTTGTCCATGAGCCACTGCGGCGTCTTCGAATAGTCGATGCCGTGACCGCGGCCCTTCTGCACGTGCAAGTCGTGCACGTAGCCCTCGGGATCGCCTGCGCGCAGTTCCGCGAGCTTCGCGCCCATGCGACGCGCGAGGCCGATTCGATCGAACATCGAGTCCTTCTCGCCGATGTCGATGCGAACCGCGACGTTGCGCATGTTCTCCGGCGGCGACGTCGACAGCGGTTCTGCAGCTGCCATGCCGCCACACGCTGCAAATCGGTCTGGCCGGTTGCCCGCAAAGCGAATCGCGCCGTAGCCGCCTTCGGAGATGCCCATCAAGTAGACGCGGTTTGGGTCCACGTCGCAGAAGGCGATCGCCTTCTCGATCACTTCGTCGAACGCGCGCTGGTTGTGGTCAAACCACCATCTTCCGCGGCGATCGTCTGCCATGCGTGGGATGAAGTAGAGGCCAGCGCCGGAGTAGACGCGTTCGAACAGCTTCTGCTGCGCCTCCCACTCGCGCGTGTTGACGATCCACTCATGCGGCCCCTGTGCCTGGTCATTGCCACCGCCGCCATGAAGGCAGATCCACAATGGCCATCCATCTGCGGGCCGCTCGCCCTTTTGCAGCATGACGTATGGCATCGTCAGTTCGCCGATGCGCAGCTCGCCGCGCGTCGCGTCCTTCGGCGACGTCGCCAGCGGTGCGAGGTCGTTCTTGCCGAGTTGCTGCATCGCATCGCGTCGCGCGACGATTGCGATGTCTCGCCAACGCAGCGCAGTGGCGAGGTCGAGCGGAGCCGAAGCATCGGGGGCAGGTCCTCGCGTCGCGGCATCAGCAGCGAACCACGCGGTCAGCTCTTGCGGTGCAGGTTCGCGAACCGACGCGCATGCAGCCAACCCGAGTAGCAGCGCTGTCGGAAAGAACGGGAATGCGGTCCGGGATGCGCGGATGCGATGCGAGATCATGTTGCGGCGAACGTCGAGCGCGACAGGCTGCGCGTTGCGATGCGCATCATGCCGGACCGACGTGGCATCCACATCTGCAGTGGGCGCGAAGTAGCATCCGCCCCTTCGCCATGACGACCTCGCTCGCTGATGCATTCTGGGAGTCCGACCTCGATCTCGCAGAGCAGTGCCTGCGCCACCCGTTCGTGCGCGGCCTTGCAGACGGCTCGCTTCCACAGTCGCGATATCGCGGCTACGTGGCGCAGGACGCGTTCTTCCTTCGCGCATTCGCAGATGCCTACCGACTTGCCGCGCAGCGTTGCGACGATGAGGAGGGCCGCACTCTGTATGAGCGTTTGCGCGCTGGGGTCGAAGAAGAGCTCGGTCTGCATCGCAGCATGGCCAACTCGATGGCAATCGACCTCGAGTCCGTCGAGCCGACCGACGCAACGCTTGCGTACGTCGAGTTCCTGATCGCCACCGCGGCGACGCGGCCCGAAGCATGCGCCGCCGCCGCGATGTTGCCGTGCTTGCGTTTGTATGCCTTCTTGGGCGAACGGCTGCTGCCATCGCTCTCGTCCGCGTCGCCGTATGCGGCATGGGTGCGGACCTATGCGGATCCTGGATTTGGCGCACTCTGGCGCGCGTTGGCGCCGCGACTGCAGCGAGCGGAAGCCCACGGCGTGGAGGCGACGGAGTTGGCTCGTTTGCATCGACGTGCCATGCGCCTCGAGCACCGCTTCTTCGCGTCTGCGTGGGGTGGCGAGGTGGTGGAGCCACTGCGTTCGGCGCTCACGATTGCAGGCAGCGATCCATCGGGCGGCGCCGGCATCCAGGCCGATCTCAAGACGTTCCATCGCTGCGGCGTCTACGGCCAGTCCGTCATCACGTTGCTCACTGCGCAGAACACGCGCGGCGTGCAAGGCGTCTTCGTGGAGAGCGAAGCCGCTGTGCGGGCGCAGTTGCGCAGCGTGCTCGCCGACATCCCCGTGCATGCGGCGAAGACTGGCGCGCTCGGAACCGTGGAGGTGGTCCGCGCCGTCGCCGCCGAGTTGCGCGCACACCCTTCGATCGCGCTGGTCGTCGATCCCGTGTTGATCAGCAAGCACGGTCACGCGCTCGCGGGCGACGATGTCGGCAACGCGTTGCGCGAACTGCTGCTGCCGATCTGCGCGGTCGTGACGCCCAATCGCTTCGAGGCCAAGGCGCTATCCGGCATCGGCGTGGAAGACGAAGCGAGCGCCTGTGCTGCTGCTCGCGCGATCGCGGGCCGCGGCGCGCGAGCCGTCGTCATCAAGGACGTGCCCGGTTGCGATGGCGACCTCTTGTTCCACGATGGGCGCGTCGAGCGCTTCGTTCGCCCAACGATCGCCACGCGGCATCGCCACGGCTCTGGCTGCACGTTCAGCGCCGCGATCGCCGCGTCGCTCGCGAAGGGGGAGTCCTTGCCGAATGCGTGCCGTGACGCGGTCGACTTCCTCGCGCGCGCGATTGCCTCGGCGCCTGGCCTTGGCGAAATCGGGCCCGTCAATCACTGGGCGTGAGCTTCGCGCGCTGCGCGTTTTGTTTGGTTGTCGGTGCATCCGCTGCGCGCCTTGGTTGCGAACTTGCGGCACAACAGATCAGACAGATCTGGGACGCATTGCACACAACATGAAGACCCTCACGCGCACCCTGTTGGCTGCGGTCCTCGGACTCGCGGTCGCTCCCGTCACTGCCCAGAACACCATCGCCGACGTCGTCGTCGCGGCGAGCGGCGGCGCAACTGCCGGCCAGTTCGACAACAACAGCAACGACTACGACATCCTCCTCAACGCGCTGCAGACCGCCAACCTGGTCGGCGCCGTGTCGAACCCGACCGCGAACCTCACGGTCTTCGCGCCCAACGATCGCGCGTTCGTGCGCCTCGCGCGCGACCTCGGCTTCACGGGCACGACCGAGGCCGCTGCA
>CAIYFF010000499.1 GCA_903925435.1 uncultured Planctomycetota bacterium
ACGAGCGACTTGCGATGGCGACGGACATACATCGCTGCTTTGCGCGCGAGTCCGCGCGGCCGTGCGTGGATGGGTTGCAGCGCGAGCAATCGTTCGAGGTCGTCGGCGAACTCGGTTGCGGTCGCGTAGCGGCGCGCTGGGTCGGTCTCCATCGCGGTGTGGATCACCGTCTGCAGGTCGCGCGACACGAACGGAGCGCGCTTGCGCAGCGGCAGCACCGCGCCGCTCTCGATGCGACGAAGGATCTCTTGCGTGCTGCGGCCCTGATACGGCGGCGCCATCGAGATCGCCTCATAGAGCGTGGCGCCAAGGCTGTAGACGTCGGCCCTGCCGTCGAGCGCGAGATCGCCGTCGCGCAATCGCTCCGGCGCCGCGTAGGTCGGCGTGCCCGCGAAGTCGCCTTGCTGCGTGATCGCAATGTCGCCTTCGCGCGCGAGCCCGAAGTCCGCGAGCACTGGCGTGCCGTCGGGCCGCAGCAAGATGTTGGAGGGCTTCACGTCGCGGTGGACGATGCCCTTGCCGTGAACCTCGGCGAGCGCCCGCGCGATCGCGATGCCGACGCGCACGAAGTACTCGACGGGGCTCCGTGCTGTGAGGCCTTGCGCTTGCGGTCCGAGCGCGACGCGAAGGTCGCCGATCTGCGGCCGCTTCGTTTGCATGCGCAGCGATGCGAGCAGCGACTGCAAGCTGCCGCCGTCGATGTGCTCCATCTCGAACGCGAGCATCTCGCCCGCGTCGACGATGCGATGGATGTGCACGATGTGTTCGTGCCGCAGTCGCGCCAGCGTGCGCGCTTCGTCGAGGAACCTGCGCTTGCTGCGCGGCGACAGCGCGAGCGACTGTGGAAGCACCTTGATCGCGACTTCGCGCGACAGCGCTTCGTGGCGCGCGAGATAGACCGTGCCCATGCCGCCGCGGCCGAGTTCTCGCAGGATCTCGTAGCCGCCGAGGATCGGACGCGCGGGTTCGCGCCTGCCGGCGACGGACAGCGCGAGCTCGAGCGTCTCGAGCGCGCGTTGCTTCAGGTCGGGGCGATCGGGCAGCAGCGTGCGCGGATCGGGCGAGCGCCCGTCGAGCGCCGCTTCGAGCAGCGAGTCGAACAGTTCGGCCAGCAGCGCTTCGTCCGCGTCCGGCCCGCGCAGCGGTGTATCGCTCACGGCGCGCCCCGTTCTTCGGAGTCGTGGCCGAGCAATGCGCGCAATCGATGGCGGTAGCGCTGCACGCCGCGCAACAGCCGCTCCTTCGCGGTGGACAGCGGCAGCGACAGTTGCTGCGCGATCTCGCGCATCGGGATCTCTTCGAAGAGCCGCAGTTGCACGATCGTGCGCAACTCGGGCTCCAGCGACTCGAGCGCCTTCTCCATCGCGATCGCGCGTTCGCGATGGCCCGCTTCGCGGCTCGGCGTCGTCGAACCAGCAGGCAAGAGGCTCGATACGCTGTCGGGCCCTGCGATCACCGAGAACGGGGCGGTCACGCGTTCGCCTCCGCGCTTCTGGCGACCGAGGTTGCGCGCGGCGTCGAGCACGCGATGGCGCGCGATGGACAGCAGCCACACGCGGAACGCCGACAGCCCACGCCATTGGTGTTGCGTGCGGTCACGCCACGACAGCCACAGCGTTTCTTGCCAGATGTCCTCCACGGCAACTTGCGCGCGCAGCTTGCTGCCGAGCCACGAGTTGATCGCGACGTAGCAACTCGCCACGTCGAGACTCTCGATCAGCCGTCCCCACTCGGTGGGGTCGCGGTGCGGCTGGTCGCGCGAGGACGGATCCTCCGCGTGTGGCTGCTCGAACTCGGACATGGGGAAGAGCCCCAGTCTAGCTGCCTATCCAGATCGCGCAGGGTGGCCGACGTGTTGTGTCAGCCCGCCTGGTGGAGTCTCGATTGGATCGCCTGCGCGCGCGCCCGATGCCAGCGGCAGATCAGCTCTCGGGTTCGTCTGCGGCGATCGTGTCTGCGTACATCTCGGCGATCTCTTCGCGCGCGGAGTCGAGCTCCTCAGGCGTTTTGACCGGCAAGAAGCGCGAGTCGCTGCCAGTGCGGCGGACCTTCAAGTAGTGCGACGACAGCGTGCGCGTCACTTCGCCGACGAGGTGCTCGACTTGCACCGCCTTGCGCCCCTCAACGGTCTTCTCGACGAAGTACCACGAGAGGTCGAACTCACGATCGAGCGCGCTGGCCGTGAACGTGAACGTGTTGCAGTTGAACACGTCGACGATCTCGTGGCGGAAGTCTGGCGGATAACGCAGCTGCTCGACGAGTTGGACCTTGCCCTCGTAGAGGTATGGCGCGCCGCCGACGTCTTCGGGCCACTTCGGCGCGACTTCGACGGTCGTCTCGCACTTGCTCGCGATGTGCGCGCCGACCATGTCGGCATCGAGGCGCGCGCCGAGGTTGTCGACGTTGCGCACCAGCAGCCACTTGCCGCCGGCGCCGAGGAACTGCTTGAGGCAACCCGAGCCACGGAATGCAGCGGGGAAGTCGCCGTGGCCTGGGCCATACGCCGAGACGCCGCCATCCGCGGTGCGGAACAGCTCGCCGTTCTTCTCCATGCGCACCGACACGAACTGGGTGAAGTGATGTATCTGCCCAGCGTCGAGGCCGA
>CAIYFF010000500.1 GCA_903925435.1 uncultured Planctomycetota bacterium
ATCATGGCTTTTCCGCGATGCCGATGCGCCCCTCAGAGCCAACCGCAACGAGACGCGTTCCGCTGATGGCGATCGCGTGGAACCCGATGGGACTCGCGATCGAAAACGAGCGGCCGAAGTCGAGCGAAACGGACGTGCCGCCTGGCCCCACCGCCACGCAGATCGTTCCATCCGGCGACGCCGCAATCGCGCTGCGGTAAGCCAAGGAGCCAGTGCTGTTGTGCCACGTGGCGCCATCGTCGTCCGACCAGCACGCCGAGCCTTCGCCGCGCGACTCCTCCCGGTAGTCGCCGCCGACGACGACGAATCCGCGCTCGCCGACCGGCGCGATCGAGAACGCGCCTTGCGATGCAACACCTTGCAGCATCGGCAACGAACGACTCGCGAAGCCTCGACCGCGCGACGACGACGCCAAGAGTCGGCTCACCGTTCCACCGGTGACGACAACCACATCGTCCTCGAGCGCGAGCACGCAACTGCAACTCGCCGCGAACATGATCTCGCCATCGTGCGGCGTGGGCAGGAACGGCTTTGGGATCGGCTGCCACGACGCGCCGCCATCGCGCGTCTCCAGCCACGGCAACGATCCGTCGATCGGGTCCGCGACGAGATATCCCTGCTCCTCGTCAGCGAATGCCATCGCGTCGAAGAAGGCACCCTCGCGCGCGTCCTCGTACGCGATGCGCCACGACGCGCCGCCATCGTCGGTGCGATAGATGCGCGCAGGCGTCCCCGCAGTCGCGATCACGGCGCGATTCGCGTCAAACGCAACCAAGCTGCGAAAGTCGAGCATCGCAGCATCCGCTGGCGCACACCGCACCCAGCTCGCGCCGCCATCCACGGTGCGGATCACGGTTCCCTTGGAACCACTCGCCCACACGACTTGGTCGCTCGGCACGGACACCGCGCGCAGGCTCACGTCGTCGCCGATTGACTGCACGCTCCACGCGACACGTGCCGGGGACGCATCATCGCGCTCCATCGGCGCGCCCGCGCACGACGCGAGCAAGACCACGAACCACCCAAACGTCGCAGAGGCTCCGCAATGCATGCGCTGTTGCGTAGCGGCTGGAACCACGGTCACAAGCGCAGAGCCGCAAGAAGCTCTCGAAACTGCATGAGTTGGGACTGACGGCGCGCGTGCGCCATGGCTAGGCTGAACAGCCGCCATGCTTCGCGCCCTTCTCGCATGTGCGGCGGCCAGCGCTCCCCTGGCCTCGCAAGCCTGCATGGACCAGGTCCTCTGGTCCGCAACGCCGCTTCCCACCATCGAGCGGCCCATCGACAGTGCTCGCATCGACGCGCTGCTGCGCGAGCGACAAGAGGAGCATGGGCTCGCGATGGCCGAACGCGCAGATCCGCGCACGCTGCTGCGCCGCGCAGCGCTCGTGCTGACGGGCTTGCCGCCAACTGCCGAGCAGGTCGACGCGTTCTGCGCCGATCCAACGCCGACGCGGTTTGCCGCAGAAGTCGATCGCCTGCTCGCGTCACCGCAATCCGCGGAACACCTCGCGCGCCGCTGGCTCGATCTCGCGCGCTACAGCGACAGCAATGGGCTCGACGAGAACCTCGCGTTTGGCAACGCATGGCGTTACCGCGACTGGGTCATCGACGCCTTCTTGCAGGACATGCCCTACGACCGGTTCGGCACACTGCAACTCGCAGGCGATGTGTTGCCCGACGACGATCCGGCGGAGCCAAAAGACCGCATCGTGCCGACTGGCTTCCTTGCGCTCGGTCCGCGCATGTTGGCGGAGCAGGACAAGGAGAAGCTCGTGCTCGACACGGTCGACGAACAAGTCGACCTCGTAGGGCGCACGTTCTTGGGCCTCACGCTCGGCTGCGCGCGCTGCCACGACCACAAGTTCGATCCGGTGCCGACGCGCGACTACTACGCGCTGGCTGGGATCTTCAAGAGCAGCCGCTCGTTCCAGTCGCTCGACCACGTGAGTCAGTGGCTCGAACGCCCGATCGCGACGCCCGCAGCGGCAGCGGCGCGCGATGCCGCTGCACAAAGCTGGGAAGCAGCCAAGAAGGCGCTCGCTGCGTTCGACAAGTCGCAGCAGGAGCAGCTTGCGACGCGACTCGAACAACAGTTCGAGCCAGCGCTGCTCGACGCGCTCGCACTGGCGCCGCGCGTCGTTGCGCGTGAGGCCGAAAGTGCCGATGCAACGAACTTGGGAGCGGACGGCTCGCACTGGGGCGCAGACGGTTGCGTGGTGCTCCATACCGCGAGCGCGGGCGAGCAGTTCGCGGACTACGACTTCGCGTGCGATGGCGGCGACTACGTGTTCTTGGTGCGGCTCGCGTCGCAAGAATCCCGGCCGCTGCACGTTTGGATCGACGGAGATCGCGCGATTGCCGACGCCTGCAAGGAAACGACCGGCGGCTGGAAGCCCGACGCGCAGCGCTGGATCCGCGCTGGACGGATCACGCTCTCTCCAGGCAAGCATCGACTGAGTCTCACCGCGAAGGGCGCAAGCATCCCGCACATCGATCGGTGGATGTTGACCCCAGTCTCGGCCGCCGCGAATGACAGCGATCTGTCGCCGCTCCTCCGCAATGCGGCCTACGCGCTGGCGGACGCGCAGCATCCGATCGGCAAGGAGATCCAAGCTGCAACCGACTCCGCTGCGCGCAACCAAGTGCTCGCAACTTGGAAGGATCGTTTGTTGCCGCTGGTGCGCCACAAGACGCGGCCGCCCGCGAGCGGCGACGGTGCCATCTGGCACAAAATGCTGCACGGCTTTGGCGGCATCCTCGAACTCGCAGACAAGGAACAGGCTCTCCAGCTGGCTGCAGACGCAGCGCAGCAGCGAGCGCGCCTACAGAACGCAGTCGAGGCCGCGCGGCTCGCGATCCCGCCGGAGCATGACCGCGCGATGTGCGTAGCCGAGGGCGAGCCAGTCGATCTGCCGGTTCACGTTCGCGGCAGCCACCTTGCGTTGGCGCAAGAGAAGACGCCGCGAGGCTTCCTGACCGCGCTCGCAAGCGCGTTGCCCTCGCCCGCGATCGAGAAGGGCAGCGGCCGCCTGGCGCTCGCCGCGTGGATCTTCGATGCCAAGAACCCACTGACGCCTCGCGTCGCCACCAATCGCGTGTGGCAGTTCGCGTTCGGCGAAGGGCTCGTTCGCAGCGAGTCCAACTTCGGCATGCGCGGCGAAGAACCGAGCCACCGCGTTTTGCTCGACGAGTTGGCAGCGAGCTTTGTCGCAAACGGCTGGTCGATGCGAAGCTTGCTGCGCACGATCGTGCTGAGCGACGCGTGGCAACAGAAGGCACGCGCGGACGAGGTGGCCGCGACCCAGGACCCGGACAACCGGATGCACTGGCGCTGGTCTCGACCGAGATTGTCGGCCGAAGCGATCCGCGACACGATCCTGTTCACCGCGGGCACGCTCGACCTTGTGCGAGGCGGGAACCTGCTCACCGTCGGCAATCGGGGCTACGTCACCAACGATCAGTCCGGTGACGGGGCTCGCTACGACGCCACGCGCCGCTCGATCTACCTGCCGGTCATCCGCAACGCGATGTATGACCTGTTCACCGTGTTCGACTACGCGGACCCGAGCGTGCATATCGAGCAGCGACCGGAAAGCGCAGTGTCGCTGCAAGCGCTCCTGTTGATGAACAGCCCATTCGTCCTCGCGCAACGCAGCGCGTTTGCAGCAGCTGCAGCCACCGCCGAGCCCGACTCAAAGGCGCGCATCGACTGGATCTGGCGACGCGCGTTGCAACGTGCGCCCACCGCAAGCGAGCGAGCGGCCGCAGAAGCTTGGCTGATCTCTGCGCCAAGCGACGAGAGTTGGCCCGGCTTGTGTCAGACACTGTTTGCCGCCAGCGAGTTCGTCTACGTCGATTGAGTCTTACGCCATGAGCCACGACGCCATTCCTTCTCATCGCTGCGCCGAGCATGCCGTCGTCTCTCGCCGCGATCTGCTGCGCGCATCCGTGGCTTCGTTGCCGATGTTCGCGCTCGCCGACCTGCTCAAGGCAGACGCGTCGCCCGCTGCACGAGTGCACGACGAGCCATCGCTTGCGCCGCGATTGCCGCATCACGCGGCGAGAGCAAAGCGCATCGTCTTCTTGTTCATGCACGGCGGCCCGTCGCAGGTGGACACCTTCGACTACAAGCCGCTGTTGCAGCGCGACCATGGCAAGCCGCTGCCATTCGCCAAGCCGCGCGTGACGTTCGCCGAGACGGGCAACCTGTTTGGTTCGCCATTCCGTTTCCAGCAGCACGGGCAATCCGGCGCGTGGGTAAGCGAACTGTTCCCACACATCGCGCGCTGCGTCGACCGCATCTGCTTCTTGAAGGGCCTCCACGGCAGCAATGACGCGCACGGCGGCGCGTTGCTGAAGATCCACACCGGCAGCGACACGTTCGTCCGGCCGAGCATCGGGAGTTGGGCGCTGCACGGACTTGGCAGCGAGAACCAAGACCTGCCCGGGTTCGTCACGATCTGTCCGACGCTCGGACACGGCGGGGTCAACAACTGGTCGTCTGCGTTCCTGCCGCCGCTGTTCCAAGGCACGCCGCTCGGCAACGCGAGCACGAAGGCGAAGGAAGCTGGAGTCCGCTATCTGCGCCGCGAAGGGGCGAGCCGCGATGTGCAGCGCCAGCAACTCGATCTACTGGCCGCCATCAACCGCGAACATGCCGCCTCCCGCCAAGAGGATGCGGCGCTGCGCTCGCGCATCGCGACGTTCGAACTCGCGTTCCGCATGCAGATGGAGGCGAGCCAGGCGCTCGACACCGACAACGAATCGGAAGCGACCAAAACGCTCTATGGCCTCCACGACGAACGAACCGAGAACTTCGGTCGCCAGTGCGTGATGGCGCGGCGCTTGCTCGAGCGCGGCGTGCGCTTCGTGCAGGTCACCCACAGCTACAAGTGGGACCAACACGGCAACCTTCAGGCAGACCATGCGAAGAACGCCGCCGAGGTCGATCAACCGATTGCAGCGTTGCTGACCGATCTCGAGCAGCGCGGGATGCTCGAAGACACGCTCGTCTGGTGGGGCGGCGAATTCGGACGCACGCCGACCAGCGAAGGCGGCACCGGCCGCGATCACAACCCACATGGGTTCACCCACTTCCTCGCCGGCGGCGGCGTGAAGCCAGGCTTCTCCTACGGCGGCACCGACGACTACGGCTACTACGCGCAGCAAGACGCGATGCACGTGCACGACCTGCACGCCACGTTGCTCCATTTGCTGGGCCTCGACCACGAGCGCCTCACCTACCGGCATGCGGGCCGCGACTTCCGCCTCACCGACGTGCACGGCAAGGTCGCGAGCGCGATCCTCGCCTGATCGAACCGCCGTTCGTCAGCGGCGGCGGCGTTCGGCGTCTTGCAGTTCGCGCAGTGCGTCCTGCATGCCAATGCGCTCCAGCAACTGCGGAAGGTCGCCAAGACGTTCATCGCCGCGCGGCAGCAGATTCCCGTCCCGCGCTGCAGATGTGAGCAACGCCACGATCTCTCGCCCGTTCGTGCGCGCGGCGTCGAGATCGCCCGCATCGAACTGAACGCGCAGCATTCGGCGCAACGTCTGGACCTGCTCCATCACGAATCGCGGATCGATCGCCACACCCGCCGTGTTCATCGCACGATGGATCGCGAGAGCTTCTTCGAGTTCTGCGATCCCGGCCTTTGGGTCCTTCTGCATCAAGGCGTCGTGCAACCTGGAGCCTTGCGAACTAAGCGCGCGCGCAAGGGCCGCTTGGTATTCCAGATGCTGTGGCTTTTGCGCAACCAATGCGCGCGCGTTGGCAACCGCCTCGGTCAGGTCGCCACGCGGCATCGCCGGAGGGGCGCCACGTCCACGATTGCGCGGCACCAGAGCCTCGCACAAGGCGAAGCGGAACGCGTCGTTCTGCGGGTGCTCTGCCACCAATCGACGCAGGATGTCCGTCGCCTCCGCGTTCGAATCCTGCCCTGCTCCGGTTGCTGCCACCTGCACGTGGCGACCGATCTCGATCAGGCATCGCGCACGCAGGAACGACGAGTCTGCGTCGTTCGGAGACTCGGCGAGTAGCGCGTCCAGCGTTGCGATCGCAGCTTCGAGATGCGACTTCGCCTGCTGCCGCAGTTGCTCGAACCGCTGCTGCGCCATCGCCTCTCGCAGAAACTGGCCGGGATTGGCATCGGGTGGAGCCGAACGCATCGGATCGCCGCGACCTTCGCGAGCGCCCATGCGACGCCCTGCCCCGCGCTCCTCTTGCCCAGGCCGCGGAGCAGAAGCCCCCCGCCGCCCGTTCGCTTCGCGACCTTCGCGAAAGCCTGGAGCCGTCGCGAGCAGGTCGTGCGCGCGCGCTGCAAGCCGACGATCGTTGCGCGTCTTGTCACCGCCCGCGCGCGACAACAACTCCAACGACTCGGCATAGCACGATGCGGCAATGCGGGGCTGGCCGAGACGAACCTGAACCTGCCCCAACTCCTGGAGCGCGGCAGCGAGTTCGCTCTTCTGCTCGGGGTCATTGCCCTCGCGCAGCAACGCGACCGCTCGCTCGTATGCCGCAACCGCTTGGTCGTTGGCGCCGAGCCGCTGCTGGATCGCGCCGACGCGCGCGTAACTGCGCGCCGTCTGCTGCCGCAGCGCCATGTTGTCGCGGTTGCGCTCCGCGAATCGATCGTAGAACTCCAACATGCGCTGCAGCAGCGCCAGGCTCGCGCCATCCACCGGCGGACGTTCGGCCGCGACCGTGGAGCCTCCGCCATCTGCGTCTTCGAGCAACGCGTCGAGAGGATCCGGCCCAACGATGGTGTCGAACACGTCCTCGAACACCTGGAGAGAGTCGGCAAGGTTGGCGCGGTCGCGTTCACTCGCCTGCAGCGCCACAGCCTCCTTCTCGCGCGCCACGGACTCGCTCACTTGCGCCTGCCGCAGCGCGTCGCGCGTCGTCCAATACGAGCCCCAACCCACGATCGCAGCGACTGCAATCGCAGCGGCTGCCGTCGCGAGGGAACCCGCCAACGCGCGGTTGCGACGGCACCAGGCCCATAGCAACTGCATCCCTGTCTGCCGACGCGCTGCAATCGGTCGGTCGTCGAGGAATGCGCGCAGGTCGCGCGCCAACTCGGCGGCGCTCGCATAACGATGCAATGGGTCGACCGCCATCGCGCGCGCAAGGATGGTCTCGAGGTCCTGCGGAACGGACGGCGCAACGCGCCGAAGCGCTGCGCACTTGCCTTGTCGAATGAGATCCACGAGTTCGCCGCGCGACTCCGCCGCGAATGCCGGGCGAAGGGCCGCAAACTCCCAAAGCGTCACGCCGAGCGCATAGACCTCGCTCCGCGCGTCGTAGCGCCCCGCGAATTGCTCGGGGGCCATGTATTGCAGCGTGCCCAGCACGTCGCCCGTGTTCGTGAGCCCGTTCTGCTCCAGAGCTTTCGCGAGCCCGAAGTCCGTGACCCAGACATGGCCGTCGCGATCGAGCAGCAAGTTGGCCGGCTTCACGTCGCGATGGAGCGCGCCATGCTCGTGCGCATGGTGCAGAGCATCCGCGACAACGGCACCGATCCTGGCAGCCAACCGGAAGCGATCGCGCAGCGCCTGCGAACCTTGCGACTCTGGCTCCTTCCGCAGCCCTTTGACCACTGCGTCGAGTCCCTGCCCGTCGATGAACTGCATGGCATAGAAGTGCAGCCCATCGGCCTCGCCGCTGTCGAACACCGGCACGATGTGCGTGTGGTGCAACCGCGCGGCGGTCTGCGCTTCGCGCCGGAAGCGTTCGAGTTGGTTGCCGGACAAGAGGCTCGCCTGCGGCATCACCTTGAGCGCAACGCGGCGATCGAGGGACTCCTGCACCGCCTCGAACACGACGCCCATGCCGCCACGACCGACTTCGCGAACGATGCGATACTCGCCGAGGCGCTCCAATTGCGGCAACCGCAGCCTGCGGCCGCCGGTTGCCGACGTCTCGCGATCGCGCTTTGCGCCTTCGAGCATCAGCAGCGTCTCGCAGAGGTCGCGCAGTTCTGCGCCGCCCTCGGGATGCTGCGCTGCAAAACCCTCTGGAGTGATCGGCTCACCGCGTCGCACTGCGGCGAGGAATGCCTCGCTCAGCACGTCGAGCGGGTCGCGCTTGTCGTCCGATGGATTGCCTTGGAAGTCGCTCACGGCTGCGCGAAGCCGCCAAGCAGCCCCTTGAGCCTCGTCAACGCACGCACGTAGCGATTGCTCGCGGCGTTCTCGCCAATGCCGAGCAAGTCCGCGACTTCCTTGTTCGACAGATCCTCGAAGTGTCGCAGCGTGAGCACCTCACGGTCGATCTCGTCCATCGACTCCAACGCTTCGGAGAGTTGCTTCTTCCACTCGTCGCGGATCGCGGCCTGGCTCGGGGACGTCAACGTGCCAGCGACAAACCCAGACAGACATTGGCTGTTGGCGAAGGCCCGTTCCTTGGCAGCGCTGCGCTTGCCCGCCCCCAAATGGCGGCGATGCAAATCGATCAACGTCTGCTGCCCCACCATTCGCAGCCAAAGCGGCAATGGGTGCCCATCCGAGCGGAACGCGTAGAGGCGCTGCTGTGCTGCGAGGAAGATCTCTTGGACCACGTCCTCTGGATCGATGCGGCCGAACAGGCGCGGATCCATGCGGAAGTGCACCATGCGACGGAGACGTTCGCGTTGCGACTCGAACAACGACGCAAACGGTTCGTCATCGCCGGCGCGCAGTCGCGCGGTCAGTTCGTCATCGTCAAGGGCCATGCTGGATCCGTGCACCATACGACAAGCGCACGAACGGAGAACCCCAGGGCTCCCCACCGCAACGTCTCGATCAGCGGCGCATGCGGCTGAGCGACGTGTAACACGTCACGGAGCAGAACAGCGTCATCGCAATGCCGACGCCGAGCCCCGCCATGCTCTCGAACCACAGAAACCCTGCCGCGCCGACGGTCGAGCCGATCGCCACGCCAGCGCAGCTGAGGTAGAAGCCGATCAGCGAGGCCTTCGTCTCGCGATGCTCCTGAGTGGCAATCGAGCCCTTGGGTTCTGGAGTGCTCACGGCAGAAAACGCGACAGCCGCGCGCCCAATCGGTTGGCGAACATGGTCGGCATCTTGGACCAGATACGACGCGGGAGGTCCAGCTTGGGGTTGCCCGGATGGAAGTCCGGCGGCCGCGCCTCGTCGCCCACCAGCAAGTACTCGTAGTGCAGGGGCTCCGCTTGGAAGCCCATGTTCTTCTTGAAGTGGGCCGGACCGGAGTCGAGGCGGCTGCGACCGAAGTCAAAGCGCGCGAAGCCCTCTTGCACCGCCCACTCCATGATGCCGCAGTAGACGAGGTTGTTCGCGCCCGTGTCGTTGATGCCCGTCCGCGAGCCGGAGTAGTAGGCGTTGACAGTGTCCTTGAACAAGAAGCTCATCACGGCTGCGAGCGTGCGCCCCTGCGGGTCCACCACGCGGTGGAACACCACCTTGCGGCCGAACTCCTCGCACAGCGCCTGGAACCATCGCTTCGGCAAGGCCGGCGAGCCGAGCCGCTGCTTGTTCTCCGCGAACAAGTCGAAGAACTCATTGAGATCGCAGTCAGGCTTCACGACCAACCCGTGTCCCACTTCTTCGCCGCCTGGCGCGCGGCGCGCGCGCCGCACTTCTGCGCGCGCCTTCTTGGGGATCGCCGCAAGCACCTTGTCGGGGCTGTCCGGCAGTGGGCAGCGGAACGTGACGTAGAGATGCGAGTTGGTGCGCACGCCGGGCCGCTCTTCGAGATGCCGAAGCTCGACGAAGCCTGCGTCAAACTGTCGCCCTAGTTCCGTGGCGCGATCGAGCAACGCCTGCTGCGCATGGGGCGACTCTGCCAGCACGCCGCCATAGACGCCGTAGGGAACGCTGACGAAATTGCGGCCGACGAACGGCGGACGGAGCTGCAGATTCTTGACCAAGAACAGCGGCAACACGCCGAGCCAACGACGGCCCTGCTCGACGACGAGGTAGTGCGCTTCGTGATGGAACACATCCGCGACGCAACGACGCCAGCCACTGAGGTGGAAGAACGTGCCCTGCGCATGGCGTGTGACGAACGCATCCCACCGCGAGTCCTCGCCGGGCAACAGCTCGCGAACGCGCAGCTCGCCGAACTCGACTCCTCCACTGCGTTGCGTGGACGGTGCTGGACCGAAGCCCCGCGATTCGTCGACGAGACCTACCGGCGACGGCAACGGCGCAGCGGGCATTGCGGGCGCGGCGCCACCTGTGCCCGATTGCCCCGATGTGACAGCCAGTGCATCGGACAGCGCTGCGCCTTCGTCCTTCGACTCCAGAGGCAGCTGCGCAGGCGCATCGGACGGCACGGACTCCGCGCCGCCTTCGATCACTTCTTCGACCTTGTAGTCCCGCAGATTGGGAGCCTGCGTGAAGATGATGATCTCGCCGATCAGGCCGAAGCCGATCAGC